>DATEGN010000407.1:0-10440 GCA_035280125.1 Gemmatimonadaceae bacterium
CGTGCCGCCTTTGCGGCGACGAGTGGAGGCGATCGATTTCGCGGACACGAGCCCAGGCACCGTGAAGCGTCGTCGCTTCAGCATGGCGGACCTCGCTAGAACGTTTGCGTGATCAGAAGTCGTACCGTGACTTGCCTAACGACTCACGAGAACAAGCTCGCGCATTTCGGCGAACGCTTGCCGTTCAAAGTTCCGGCGACAAATGTATGTGGACTGGCGGTTCCGAAACTGTTGTGTGGATCACATGTTTAGAGAATGTGATCCGCAGCGCCAATCGCACACGGGCGCAATGTCCCTCTGATGCGGCCGTGCGTCGGCCAGGACGTCTCGCCTCAGGTCCCGCGATGACCGAGACGCCTGCCTTACGAGGAAATCGCGGCGAGCTTCAAGGCCCGGTTGAGCGCTCCCTCGAGGTACACCGGCTGGAGTCCACCGGCCCAGTATTCGATCGCCTTGCGGTCTGGCTGCGATGTTTCCTGATCGGTCTTCAGCACGCCGCCGCCGCCGCCCGCGGTGACGAACTCGATCCAGCCACTCCACGTTCCATCGGCGCGGGACGCCGCGTAGGTACGTGCGCAGTACTCGATTCCATCAGGAGCTTTGACGTGCGTCGAGTGCTCGTGAATAAATTGCCGCATCGTTTGTTTCTCGCAGCGGTTTGACGTGCCTCCCGGCTGTGCGTCCAGCGACGGCCAAAATCGCGCGAAAAACGATGCAACACTTTCGCCAGTGATCCACAAATACGCCGGATGTCGACGCCACCGGGAACGAGTGAGGAACGGGGGACAGGCGCCGTTGCCCGTCCCCCGATCCTCCTTCCCCGTTCCTTGTCAACCGTTCCCCGTCATCATCCGACCGCGATGATGTAGCCCGACGAGGGGTTCGGAGCCGGCGGTCGCTTTTCACTTTTCGGCGCCGGCGCCGGGAGTTGCAACAAGCGGTTGCTGCTCTCGATTGGAGGGAGCTCAATAGGAAGCATCGCCCATCCCTCCGAAGCCACTGCTATATCCCGCCGCGACCATGTAGCCGCTGAAGTGCTTCACTCGGCGATAGATGGCGTTGTGAATCGGGTCCAGCCATGCGCGGAGTGTGGGATCCGTGATCGACTCATCGATGAATCCCGCGGCTCCAGCATCGTACAGAATGTTGTACGCGCTCGCCGAGTGCAGCGTGCGATTCGTGTGAAGGGACAGAACCACCCAACGGTGTGAGTTTCGGGAGTCCGCCGGAACAAATCGAAGCTCGGGCGAGAATTGCGCGAACGCGTAGCCGCCTTTGCTGGACCAGCGTACCGTCACCTGAATCGGCTGATTGATGGGAGTACACGGCGCGTCCCACAGCGTCACGCCATAGCCTGACGTCGCGGGATCGCAGATGGAATGCGCGGGAAAATAGATCCAGTTCTGCCCGAACGCATATGTACGCGAGACGTTCGGATCGATCGTGAGCGTCGCGACGTTCTCGTCGACAGACTGCTGCGGCGAGCTCTCGCCGCTGCTGGATCGCGTCGCCTCAGGCTGTAAGGCTTCCACATCGAATGCCGGCCTTTGGCTCGCGTGAGGCGCGCTCGTGGCGTCGGAGCATGCGCCCGCGGCCACCAGGACCGCGAGCAGAGCAGCGCTCCGTCGTACCAGCGTCGATACGTGCATGCGAAATCCTCAGAAATCGTGAACGTGTCAGCGGGCGCGCCCTGACGATCGGACGTCCCGCGGGCAAATGGTTAGGCAAGCGTCATTCCGAATGAATGAGTTCGTTGCGCGTTGCGAAAATGCGGTCACGATGTCGAAATCGTTCGGAACTCGCTGTCCGAATCGATGGTGATGACGCTACTATTTTCTCGTGCGCCAGGCCACGAAGCCCGGCGAGCGTTTTGCGTTTCGCCAGACTTTGCCGCGTTTTGCGGCGTCCCTGGCACGTGTCTACATTGCGTCGATGCCCCCAGTACCGACTCACATCATTGGCGGCGGCCTCGCCGGCAGCGAAGCAGCCTGGCAGCTCGCCGAGCGTGGACACGACGTCGTGATCCACGAGATGCGGCCACTCCGCCCGACGCCGGCTCACAAGACCGACCGGCTCGCGGAGCTCGTGTGCTCGAACACCTTCAAGAGCACCGAGACCACCAACGCGCACGGCCTGCTCAAGGCGGAGATGCGCGTCCTCGGATCGCTGATTCTCGATTCGGCGGACGCCGCGCGCGTTCCCGGGGGTACCGCACTCACCGTCGATCGCGATGTCTTCTCGCGCGCTGTCCACGATCGCCTAACGTCACACGCGCGCATCCACATCACGCGCGAGGAGGCGACGTCACTGCCCAACGTGGGCGTCGTCGCCACTGGTCCGCTCACGTCCGATTCGCTCGCGAGCGCGATCGCACAAGCGCTCGGCGTCGAGTCGCTGGCGTTCTATGATGCCATCGCACCCATCGTCGCCGCGGAGTCGATAAACGAGGGCGTCACCTTCCGTGCGTCGCGCTATGGAAAGGAGACGATGCCTGACGGAGGACGCGGGACGGGGGACGCGGAACGGGAAACGGAAGCGGGCGCGTACATCAATTGCCCGATGACGCGGGAGCAGTACGAGGCATTCCTCGACGCGCTGCTCGAGGCCGATCAAGCGAGCGCCCACGACTTCGACGCGATCCCGTATTTCGAGGGCTGCATGCCCGTCGAAGAGATGGCGCGCCGCGGACGCGACACCCTTCGCTTCGGACCCATGAAGCCCGTGGGGCTTCGTGACCCACGCACGACGCGTCAGGCGCATGCCGTCGTGCAGCTGCGTCGCGAGGATCGCGGCGGCCGCATGTGGAACCTCGTTGGATTTCAGACACGGCTGCGCTATCCAGAGCAGCAGCGCGTTTTTCGAATGATCCCCGGCCTCGAGAACGCGGAATTCCTGCGTTACGGGTCGATTCACCGGAACTCCTACATCAATTCGCCGGCGGCGCTCTCGCCGTATCTCTCCCTGCGCGCGCGACCAACGACGCTCTTCGCCGGCCAGCTCACGGGCGTCGAAGGCTATACGGAAAGCTCAGCCACCGGCCTGCTCGCCGGGATCAATCTTTCGCGAATGCTCAACGGCGACGAGCCTCGCGTTCCACCGCCGACGACCATGCTCGGCGCGCTCTATCGCTACCTCCGCGACGCCGATCCGCGCTATTTTCAGCCGATGAACGCCAACTTCGGCCTCGTCGACGAATTGGCCACGCCGGTGAGAGACAAGCGCGTCAAACGCGAGCAGATCGCCGAGCGCGCGCTGGCCGACATGCGAAAATGGGTCAATGACCAAACGCTCGTCGCCGCCCACGCCTGACGCGTCGCCGGCCGAGGAAGCCCAGCGGCCGCTGCCGCGTGAGATGGTCGATTTTCTCACCCATCTCGAGAAAGAGCGAGACGTATCACCCAACACGGTGAAGGCCTACGGCCGCGATCTGCGCGAGCTTTTCGATTTTCTCGCGGAGTACTACGGCATCGATGCGTGGACGTGGCAAGGCGTGGACCGATTGGCGATGCGCGGCTTCCTGGCGCGGCTGACGCGCCGTGGATTGAGTAAACGCTCAATGACGCGCATGCTCTCCGCGGTGCGAAGCTTCTACCGGTACATGCATCGCAACGAGATCGTCGACGCCAATCCGGCGCGCGCCGTCGGGGCACCGAAGCTGGAGAAATATCTTCCGGGCTATCTTGATCGCGCGCAGATCGACCTCCTCTTCCAAACCGCCGAGATGCGTGCCGCGGAAGGAAAGTTCGTGGACGTGCGCAACCTCGCGATGCTCGAGCTCTTCTACTCGACGGGCATGCGACTCTCCGAGCTCCAAGGGCTGAGTCGATCAGACCTCGACCTCGTTTCTCAGCAAGCGAAAGTGCGAGGCAAAGGACGGAAAGAACGCATCGTCCCAATCGGCGACGCGGCAACGCTTGCACTGCGAAACTACGAAGCCAAACGCGACGCCTTGTTGCGCACGATCGCACCGCGCGGCGATCGAATGGCTGTGTTCCTGGCGAAGACGGGACGGCGCATCGGTGTGCGCGCGGTGCAAAGGGCCGTCACCGCCTTTCTGCACGAAATAGATGAAGAGTCGGGTCTCTCAGTGCACTCGCTTCGCCACACCTTCGCGACGCATCTCCTCGACGCGGGCGCCGATTTGCGAGCCGTGCAGGAGCTCCTCGGCCACGCTTCGATCTCGACGACCCAGATCTACACCCATACCTCGGTCGAGCGCCTGAAGAAGGTCTACCAGAAGGCGCACCCGAGAGCGTGAGGGCAGAGGGTAGAGGGTAGAGAGCAGAGGGTGAAACAGTCTCTACCCGCGACCCTCTACGCTCTACCCACTTGGCCCGGGGAGTGCATTGTTGTCGAGCACGTCGTTTCGCTCGGCTCAAATCTCTTCACGTGCGCATCGAGACTCTTCCTCTCATCATCGGCATTCTCATCGCCTTGGTTGGCGTTGGGATCATGCTCGATGCGTGGACCGCAGACACGACGGTGGCGCACGACCGCCGGCGACGGCCGCGCATCGAGCGGCATCGCAATGGCGAAGCGATGATCGGCCTGGGCGTGCTCGGGCTCGCCGCGGCGTTCATCGGACGAGACGACTGGCGATATTCGACGCTCGTCGTGATCATCGGCGCGGTCTTTCTCATCGCGGGCACGGTGCTCAACCGACGCTACGTTCGCGACCTGTTCGTGAACCGTGGCCCGTTGCGGCGTCGCGATGAATCGGAGCAGGGAACCGAGCTTGTCGGCAAGGCGCGCCAGAGTAGCGACATCGAAAAGCCAGTACCGAGCACGCCGAACGCGCCGCGGCCTGGATGGCCTCAGACCGAGCGACGTAAAAAGCCCCGAGACGGCGACCGCACCAGCCATCGGCCCCCGGGAGCTTGATCCCCGCAGGCGCACCCCGCCACCCGCACTCCGACCTCTCCTCCCGCGCTGTATCTTCCGCAACATGACAGAAACGCTGTTACCGCGTATTCGCGCGACCACGATCCTGGCCGTGCGGAAAAATGGACGAGTTGCTCTCGGAGGAGATGGTCAGGTGACCGTTGGAGAGACGGTCATGAAATCGAACGCGCTCAAGGTCCGGCCACTGCGTAACGGACGAATCCTCGCGGGCTTCGCCGGCTCGGCGGCCGACGGGATGCGCCTCTTCGAGAAGTTCGAGGAGAAGCTGGAGCGCTATCCGGAAAACATGCCGCGTGCGGCGGTGGAACTGGCGAAGGACTGGCGCAGCGACCGCGTGCTCCGCCGCCTCGAGGCCTTGCTCGTCGTCGTGGACAAAGACCACGGATATGTGATCTCCGGTACCGGAGAGTTGATCGAGCCCGACGACGGTGTACTGGCGATTGGCTCCGGCGGCGCGTACGCTCTCGCCGCGGCCCGGGCTTTGATCGCGAATACCGATCTCGATCCGAAACAGATCGTCGAGCGCAGCCTCCGAATCGCCGGCGAGATCTGCGTGTATACCAATACGAACGTCACGATTCTCGAAGCGTGAGATCGTGAATCGTGGGTCGTGACTTGACCCACGACCCACGATCCACGACGCACGAGCCACGACTAGATGCCATCCAACCGCACCGAACAAACCCTCGCCCGACTCGCCGATCTGACGCCCAGACAGATCGTGTCCGAGCTCGACCGATACATCGTTGGGCAGGCCGACGCGAAGAAGGCCGTCGCGATCGCGCTGCGCAATCGATGGCGCCGGCAGCGAGCGCCCGAATCCATCCGCGAGGAGATCAGCCCGAACAACATCATTCTGATCGGACCTACCGGCGTCGGAAAAACCGAGATTGCGCGCCGGCTCGCGAAGCTCGCGGGCGCGCCATTCATCAAGGTCGAAGCGTCCAAGTTCACTGAAGTCGGCTACGTCGGACGCGACGTCGAAGGGATGGTCCGCGATCTCGTCGAGAGCGCCATCGACATGGTGCGCGGCGAGCGCGAGTCGGAGGTCGAAGATCTCGCCACCGAGCGCGTCGATGAGCGTTTGCTCGACCTGTTGCTGCCGCCGCCGCCAAAGACCACGGATGGTGGTGCTCGCAAAGAGGCGACCCCGACGCCGTCGTCCAATGGCGACGAGGAGAGCGACACGTTAGGCGTCTTCGTCGTCTCGGGGAGCGGCGCGATCACCAAGGAGCGGACGGACCCCGCCACCGAGCGCTATCAGCGCACGCGCGAAAAGCTGCGTCAGCTGCTGCGCGACGGACAGCTCGAGACGCGCGAGGTCGAGGTCGAAGTGCCCGCGACCGCGCCGATGTTCGACATGTTCGCCTCGCAGGGCGCGCCGGAAGGAATGGAGAACTTCACCGAGATGTTGCAGGGCATGCTCCCCAAGCGCACGAAGAAGCGCACCGTCAAAGTGAGCGAGGCGCGTCGCGTGCTCTTCGAGCAGGAGATCGAGAAGCTCATCGACCTCGAGGATGTCACCGCCGACGCGCTCGAGCGAGTGGAGAAGTTAGGCATCATCTTCCTCGACGAGATCGACAAGATCGCCGGCGAGCGGTCGCAGATGGGTGGACCCGACGTCTCGCGCGAAGGCGTCCAGCGCGACCTGTTGCCGATCGTCGAAGGCTCGAACGTGCAGACGAAGTACGGGATGGTGAAGACCGATCACGTCTTATTCATCGCCGCCGGCGCTTTTCATGTATCCAAACCCAGTGATTTGATTCCTGAGCTTCAAGGACGCTTCCCAATACGCGTCGAGTTGAAGCCGCTCACGGAGAAGGATTTCGTGCGCATCATGACGGAGCCGGAGAACGCGCTGACGAAGCAGTACGCGGCGCTCGTCGGCGCCGACGGCGCGTCGCTCGACTTCACCGAAGAAGGCATCGGCGAAATCGCGCGCATCGCCGCGCAGGTGAACGAGCGCATGGAAAACATCGGCGCTCGGCGACTGCACACGGTGATGACGACTCTGCTCGAGGAGATTCTCTACGAGCTTCCGGATGGAAAGACCGGCCGGATCGTCGTCGATCCAACGATGGTGCGCGAGCGACTCAAGTCGATCGCGGAGGATGAGGATCTGCGAAAGTGGATTCTTTGATCGAGTAGAGAGCAGAAAGTAGAGAGCAGAGAGTAGAGCGTAGACCACTCGCTGCTCTCTACCCTCTACTCTCAACTCACAACGGGCGGCCCCTCAACCGCCGCGTCGCGCACTACACCCCTCGATCCCTCCCTTACACCAATTTCAACACCGGCCGCGTAAACCGTCGCGCTGCGCGTGCGCGCAGACGGGCCGAAGCCGCGGCAAAGATTCGTGCAGACGAACGCAGCGACGTCGTCGCTTCGGCGAGGCGGTCGCCGCTCGCGCCTAACGCGCGCAGCTGCGCCTCGAGATCGGCGAACGCATTCGCCGAGCGTTTGGTTCGAAGTGTGAACATCCTGACCTCCTCCCGCGTCATCGCGGCGAGTCGAGTAAAAACACAAAAGGCATCTCGCGTGAGTCGGAAGCGTGCCGCTCAGCGTGGATGCCTTGGAGGTCGAGGCGCGCTCGGGGGTCGATCGCATGATCGGACCGGCCAAGCGCGGCTTGGCTCACCTTCGGCAACCGGACGACCTCGTCGGGCATTTCGCCCTTCGACGCTCCTGGCTTTGCGGCCCCGCCTCGCGACGGGTGTGCTAGTATCGAGTGAGACGGTCTTTCAGTTTGGCCCTCTATAAAGCAACGGTTGGGCCGGCCAGGAGCCTTTTGCAACTCCGCCGCAGCCGTGCACTTCCTTCGGACTGTCGAGAATGGCTACGGCAAGGGCTGTCGCAGACTGCACGACTCCTTGAATGTTGCCCGACGCAGCTAGTTTTCCGCTCTCGTGCCGGTGTCCCGTTCCCCGTCCCCTGTTCCCCGTGAAAGAACGCGACTTTCTCCAGATCCCCGACTTCTCCCGCGACGAGATCACGAGCCTCTTCGACATCGCCGACAAGATGAAGGCCGGCAAGTATTCCAAACGCCCGCTCGAAGGGAAGTCGCTCGCGATGATCTTCATGAAGTCGTCCACACGCACTCGCGTCTCGTTCGAGGTGGGGACGTATCAGCTCGGCGGCCACGCGCTCTTTCTTTCGCCGCGCGACGTGCAGCTCGGTCGCGGCGAGCCCATCGCCGATACGGCGCGGGTGCTCTCGCGCTACGTGGACGGGATCATGATTCGCACCTTCGCGCACCAGGACATCGAGGAGCTCGCGAAGTACGCGTCGGTGCCGGTGATCAACGGCCTCACGGACCTCGTCCATCCCTGTCAGGTCCTCGCCGACCTGCTCACCGTTAGGCAGCAGCTCGGCGATGTCGGGAAGTTACGATACGCGTGGATCGGCGACGGGAACAACATGGCCAACTCCTGGATTAACGCGGCCTACGTGTTTGGCTTCGATCTCACGCTCGCTTGTCCGGAAGGCTACGAGCCCGCGGATCACCTGCTCGCGCGCGCGCTCAAGAAGGCGAAGGTGCGCGTCGTGCGAGATCCGATGGAAGCCGCCGACGGCGCCGACGTCGTGAACACCGACGTCTGGGCGTCGATGGGCCAGGAGGACGAGCAGCGCGAGCGCGCCCGCGCCTTCGCCAACTACACGGTGAACGAAAAGCTCATGAAGCGCGCGTCGAAGAAGGCGATCTTTCTCCACTGCCTCCCCGCGCATCGCGGCGAGGAAGTGAGCGCCGACGTCATCGACGGCCCGCAGAGTCGCGTCTGGGACGAAGCCGAGAATCGCCTGCATATACAGAAGGCAATCATGGCGGCGCTGATGGGCGGGGAGTCCGTGTAAGCAAAGAAAGAGCGTCTGTCGTCCTGAGCGCGACCTCGAACGCCACCGCGGCGTAGGCGGGGAACGCGGTAGAGCCATTGCCATGCACACACGCCAGCAGCTCATCGCGGACTTGCAGGAGTTGGGCATAGTCCCGGGCGACATCGTCATGGTGCACGCATCGGTCCGCGCCGTGGGCGAGGTCGCTGGCGGACCGGATGAGATCCATCTCGCCATCAAGGACGCGATCACGCCGACCGGGACGATGCTCATGTACGCGTCGTGTCCTCGTTATGTCGACGAGGTCGGACGGGGGAATCTCACGCCCGAGCAAGAGGCCGAGGTCCTCGCGAAGCTCCCCGCGTTCGAGCCGGAAACGGCACGGTCCGCGCGCGACAATGGGACGCTCGTCGAGTTCCTTCGCAGCTACCCAGGCTCTCGCGTCAACCAGCACGTCGCGCGCTTCGTTGCCTGGGGCCGACACACCGATCATCTCTTTTCACGTCAACCGTGGAACTACGCCTTTGGCCGCGACTCGCCGCTCGAGAGATTCGAAGGTCTCGACGGCAAGATCCTGCTGCTCGGCTCCGATCGCGATGCCGTGACTTTTCTGCACTACGCGGAGCACATCGTCGATATCCCAAATAAGCGCGTGGCGCGTTTCAAGGTGCCGGTTCTCGAGAACGGCACGCGCGTGTGGCGCGAGATGGAAGAATTCGACACGTCGGGTGAAGGCGTCCACGCGAATTGGCCCGATCGCTTCTTCGCGCGGATCATCGACGGTTTTCTCGCCCACTCCGGCAACAGCGGCAGGATTGTTGGGAATGCCCCGAGCTATCTCCTCTCAGCACGCGGCCTGCTGGAGTTCGTGCTTCCGGTGATGACGAGCGTCGCCGCCGGACGCGCACATCCGGGCGTGGCAAACGTGAGTGTGTAGCGTCGCGCACGCGAGACCGAGTGAGCCAAAAGGATCATGCACGCGACGCATTGATGTCGATCGCTGGGTCGTTAGGCGTACTTTCGCGGCATGCGACTTGGCACATCAATCAATGCATGGCGGCGCGCGCACGCCGGTATTGAAGTCTGGCACGAACGGCCGCGACTGAACCTGGCGACGCTCCTGGCGTTCGTATCACTGATCGCAACTGCGTTCGTGGCCCGTGCGCAGAACTCTGTTTGTACAGGCGAGCGATGGCTTCCGCCACGCGAGCTACGAACGCGCGAGGGCTATACCGTCTTCCTGGAGCGGCCGTCGATCGCACCACTGCGCGGCGAGCTGTTCCTCCCGGCCTGGCCGACGAACATCTACGACTCGCTAGGCACTGTCGTCTGGCCGCTCGCACCCAACAAACAGCCCTCGAGCTTCGCGCACATCCCCCTCGGCGTCGTGCTCGAGAAAACCGGAATCGCTCGACCCGTACCATGGCCACAGAACATTCCCGCCGGGCCTTGGCTTCCCATCGGCGTCGCCGATGACCGCGGCATCGCGCATGTGATCTGGGGCAGCCGCGATAACAAGGAGCTGCCTTCGACCTACATGGTGCGGAGTCTTTGGTACGCTCGCTTCGACGGGCATCGATGGAGCACGCCTTCGCGCGTGCTCTCCACCGATGGCACCGTGATGTGGAGCTCGGCAACGGTCTCGCCGCTCGTCGCTCAGGGCCACTCGCTGCATCTCGTGGTCGCGATCCAGGGTGAAGGAATGCGGTA
>DATEGN010000408.1:0-9143 GCA_035280125.1 Gemmatimonadaceae bacterium
CGCTTCAGGGGGCGAGCGCCTGGCTCCGCGACTACGAACGATTCTGGGCACCGGCGCTCGACCGTCTCGCCGCGTATGCCGAGCGCAAGGAGAGGGAAGCTCGCGTCAAAGCAAGGAGAAAGTCCCGATGAACAGCATCACGCTCGTTCGACGCATCAAAGCGCGTCCGTCGATCGTGTTCGACGCGCTGACGACGGCCGAAGGTATCCGTGAGTGGTGGGGGCCGGAGGAGGTTCCCGTCGTCCTCGTCCAGGCCGAGCCCAAAGTCGGCGGCGCGTATCGCGTGCGCTTCCGGACGCTCGACGGTCGCGAACACGAGGCCTATGGAACGTTCCTCGAGCTCGCGGCGCCGCGCCGAATCGTCATGAGCTGGAATTACGCGTTCGGCGGCGAGGCGGACGAGCACGGCCGCACCTCGCGCATCGAGATCGACCTCACGCCGGTCGACGGCGGCACTCACCTCACGTTCAGGCACGGCGAGCTCGCGAGCGATGCGTCGGAGCTGAGTCATGCGTGGGGCTGGAACGGCTCGTTGGACAAACTGGTTCGATACCTGGAAAACGTCGGCATACCCGCCGACCTCGATTCGGAGAACTGACATGCTGAATCATTCGAGAGAAGCAATCGCCGCAGTCGTGATCGCGTGTACATCGTCGTTAGGCACTGTTATGCCGGCGCGGGCGCAGACCGCGAGTCCCCGGTATGCGAGTAGAGCGCCAATCGAGCAGTATCGCTTGAAGAGCCAGACCGAGGAGATTGCGCTCGCGCGGACCGCGGCCCCGCCATCGGTCTCGGCAAACGCCGAGGTGCTCGTGCTCGGCGAGCACGGCTACGAAACGGCCGTCAAGGGAACGAACGGGTTCGTCTGTTTCGTCGAGCGAGGATGGGCTGCACCCTTCGACGATCCCGAATTCTGGAGTCCGACACCACGAGCGCCGAACTGCTTCAACGCGACGGCCGCGCGGACGGAGCTGCCGCAACAACTGAAGCGAACCGAGTGGGCGCTCTCCGGAGCGAGCAAGGAAGAGATCATGAAACGAACGCGGTCGGCGTATGCCGAACACACGTTCAAGACCCCCGAACCGGGCGCGATGACGTACATGCTGTCGAAGGACACGCGCAACTCGGCCGGTGACTCCTGGCTGCCGCACTTGATGTTCTTCGTCCCAGCCGGCCAAACGAGCACCTGGGGCGCGTGCGAGAACAGCTACCCGATCATTTGTTGGCGGGGCGATGAGATCCAGTCCACGGTGTTCCTGATTCCGGTGCGGGCGTGGTCGGACGGGTCGCCGGCGCCGCCGGTTGCCGTGCAACACGCGCAGATGAAGAAGTAATGCACGGATTCTGTAAAGCATCAATGTTGCACGCGCTGGGGCGAGGGGCGATGTGACTTCGCGAACATGCACGATGGTTCATTTCGTATTCGGCATCGCTGCAACGTCTACAACGCAAGTAGAATGTCAGGAGCTCCCATTTCCCAACGCGATCTCGTTACGCTCGAGACCCGCGAGCGACTGCGCGTCGCGGACAGCAAGGTGGTTAGCACTCGTGAAAGTCACGCACGCACCGCGCGCGTGACTGATCGGCCAACGCCGGGCGATATGCTGTTTGTCGTCCGCAGCAGCGATCGTGTGAGCATTCTTCGCGTCGGCGACGTTCAATGGATCGAAAGCGCGGGGAACTATGTCGCCGTGCACACGTCAGGCGGCCGTTTGCTCACGCGGCAGACGATGGCACACATCGCGTCTCGCCTACCTCCAGATCTCTTTGTCCGCATCCATCGCGGCGCGATCGTGAATGTTCAGGGGCTCGTCGAGATTCGGAGGTGGCGACGGGGCCTGCTCATCGTCACGCTTCGCTCTGGGGCACGTCTTCGGGTGAGTCGAACGTATCGGGGAGGGCTCGACAAAGCAGTCGCTCGGATCGGGGTGCCCGACGTAACTCACGAGGTGCAAGCATCAGTGTCGCCTTGAACTTCAAGTTCTAAAGGGCGCAAGGTCCCGGAAGGCGCGAAGTCCCGCAGGGCGCGAAGTCCCGAACGACGTTCAACGTCGACTGAGACTTCGCGCCGTTTGCGTTTCTTCGATGTTCATGCGCTATCATGCCCACTCGAACCCTCGAAACGGACTATCTGGTCGTCGGATGCGGAGCGGCTGGGATGGCGTTCGCCGACTCACTCATCGACGCATCGCGTGCTGATGTCATAGCGCTCGGTGAGACTATCAACAAATCTTTGTGCAGCTCCGGAGCCAAGGGCAGCATGTTGTGACTTTAGTTGCACCCTCAGGCCGCACTCCAGGCATTTCTGCCAATGCTGACCAGTCATACGATTGGCCGCACACATCAGGAGGCATTCATGTCAGACAAGCGCAGCAGCATTCGCATCGAGCTCACGGCGGAGCAGCGAGATCAGGTCAAGGCGGCGTGGGGACAGGACCTGGCCGCGCTCGAGCTGAACGTCGAACAACTCGAGGAGCGTGTTGCCCCGGTGACTCTGAACTTCACCACGATAGAGAAGACGTATGTGCCGCAAAAACCTGACGGGACAGCCTGAGAACCGAGTCAAACCTGAACGGAGCCGACGATGACCAAGCGCAATTCGATTCGCATCGAGCTGACGCCCGAGCAGCAGCAACAGTTCAAGGAGTTTTCGGGCCGTGACATCAGCGCGCTGGAGGTCGAAGCGCAGGAGCTCGAGCCGCGGATCGCTCCGCTGACGTACCAGCTGAAGTCCATCGAAGTCAGCAGCTGGAGCTGGGGCTCTTGATGAAAAAAGCGAACGGCGCCGAGTCCCAGACGGGACTCAGCGCCGTTTGGTACTTGCACTACACTCGGAATAGGTAGCTGTACTTGAAGAAGAAGTAGTCCGACGTCCGCTGGATCGGCTGAAAGTTGAACCGCTGCGTTGCGTCGGGGAGTCCCGTGCCTGTGTTGCCGTATCCGAGGTAGAGAACGGTGCCGGGACGCGGCGTGTACGAGAACAGATAATCGCCGCGGAGTGTCCGCTCACGCGTCGCCAGCGTGGGCTCGCCGCCGATGAGCAACGGATAAAACGTCCGCGTCTCGTCGCGCAGGTCGTTGGTCTCGTTGAGATCGTACTCGCCGACGACGCGAAGAAAGATCGACCGTGTGAGTTGATACTCGACCTTGAGCCGCGGAATCACGTTGCGCGCGACGAGCGAACCGTCCGACCGCCGCCAGAAGTCCTGGTATTGATACGACGCATCGAGACGCACGCGATCGTTAGGCCGCATGCTCACCGTGAGCGTCGCGAGATCGATGTTCGCCTGCGCCCACTCGTAGAAATTCTCGTCCTGTCCGCCGACGTAGAGGAGTGTCGCGTTGAACACCTTCCATTGCGGTGTCGCCAGCGTCAACACGTAATCCCGATTGAAGATTCGGCTGATGCCGGTGAACGGGAGCGTGTCACCCGCCGGCGACAGGATGCGATAATTCGCGTAGAGCGTCGAATCCCAGCCGAACGTCTCCCAGTACACGCCGAGTCCGACGTTCCAGCCGCCGCGAAAGGCAGCGGTCGCACTCGAGTGAAACTTCTTGTCCTGCGCATCGCGGCCCCGCATAAAGTGCGAGTACTCCCACGTGTCATCGTAATTCACTAAACCAGTAATCGCCTCGAGCGCCGATCCGCGATTGGCGAACCACGTGAAGCGCTGCTCGGCGAGGCCGTGCACGACCCCGGCGCGCGAAATGAATCCGCTGCGGGCAATGAAGTCGTCGCTGATGCCGTCCAGCAAATATCTGAACCCGTACTCCTTTCCGTTCCGCACGAGCGCGCCCGTCCACAGTGGGGCATTGCGCACGACGTTCTGCGTCTTGTCGAAGCTTTGCGCGTACTGGAAGATCGCGTTGTACGCGCCGCTGAACGCGAGTCGTCCATCGACGTCGGCGACGCGATTGTAATCGCCGCCGAGCACGCGATCGGTGTATGCGATGCCGAGTCGCGATTGATCGCCAAAGTCGTGCTGTGCGCGCATCACGTCGTATACGGCGCGCTCCCGTCCATCCGGCGAAAGCCCGGGATTGTCCGCGGCGGACAGGAAGCCGATCGTCGTGCCGTTCATTTTGCCGGAGAGCTTGAGCGCCGCGTCGGGCTGCAGGATGTCGCGCGTGTAAATCAGAGTATGCGGAACGCTGAATGCCTCGAGGCCCTCTATAAAGAAGGGCCGCTTTTCCGGAAAGAACAGCGCTCGCCTCGGATCGATCACGAACTGTCCCGCATCGGATTCCACTTCCGCGAAGTCTGGATGGCCCGTTCCGGTCATCGTCAGGGTATTCGTGAGACCCCAGCGCACCGTTCCGCCGAGCTGCGGCGATTCGCGGTGGTATCCCCAGCCGTTCAGCGCCGGTGCGCCATTCACGTGCTGCGTGACGACGGGATTGACGTCGAGCACGACGCCGCGGTCGAGGCCAGTCAGCCCTTCGATTGTCCCTGATTGCGCGAGGAACGATGCGTTCGCCCGCACCGCCGGCGCCCAACTGTCCTCGTAACCCGAGTGCTGTACCTCGCGGACGACGTTCAAGTCCCACGTTTGCTCCGCCGCCGACTGGTACTTGAGACTCTTGAACGGAATGCGAATCTCGACCTCGTAGCCATACGCCGTGAGCCGTCCCTTCGACTCGAACACGAAGTCCTGGCTGAGGTCTGCCGACGCACGCCCGGCAAGCGTTGGCGTCCAGCTCCCTCGCGCGCCGAATCCGTTCTCGACGAGCATGCCGTCCATCTGCACACCGAGCGGATTCACCGCGAAGACGTACGCCTGGCGCTGGTCGTGAAAGGTACCGATGAGTAATTGCACATTGTCATCGGCCGAAATCTTGTCGCGATCGGCGAGCGTGGCGTGCACGGCGCCGTGCGATTCGAACGCGCGAATGCCGACGTAGAGCGCGGTCGGTGAATACCAGAGCAGCACCTGCGTCGAGTCCGCGGCCGGCACGCCATCTTGCGGCGAGAATTGCGAGAACCCAGCCAACACCGCGGCGCCGCGCCACGCGGGTTCATCGAGCAGGCCGTCGATGTGTATCGTCGTCTCGGTGTCGACGCGCGGGATGTGGACGTGGATCTGATTGTCACGCCCGACGTAGGGCGTGGTGGCGAGAGCGTGACAGAGAGCGAGGCAGGCGAGCATGATTCATGATGGCCGGCCTGGCTCGCGCGCGCAAATATGTAAAGTGATTGTTCAGGCGGCGAGCCTCGTGCGGGCCTGGAGAGCCGAGAGTTTTGGGACGCGAATTTCGCGAATCTTCGACGCAAATCCGGGCATCTATACAGCAATTTCCCAATGCGGTCGTGACTCTTGGGCTCTCGCTCGACGTGCCTAACGGTCCATGCTCGGCCGTCCTGTCCGTGGACAACATTTAGCAACCTCTCACCGTTATGCGGTCACTCTGACCTGATCGGACGCTAAATGTGACGATATTCGACGTCGCGTGGGAGGAACTCGCGAACTTCATAGCCGTCCGAATGCACTACGGAGCGGGGCCCGGTACGTAGGAACATCGGATCATGTCCCCCTGGGACGTTCGGTTAGCTGCCAGACCGCGCCGAGGGAAGTCACCTCGAGCGCCGACGAGGTTTTCGCGCTCGGGACGCCTTGGCCCGCGAGGTTTTCTCTTTTCTCTCCATCAATTTGCGGATCGCTTCGTCGCTCGGGCCACCCATGCCACTACCGAGCGCGCGCAGTTCCGCCTCCGTCGGGTAATCGAGCTTCCCCGACTCGAGATCGGCGATCACGCCGCGCAGCCACTTGATCTCGGCGCGCAGCACGACGGCCATGTACTCGTTCTCGAGGAGGAAGAGCCGCGGAATCTCCGGCAACGGCTGCTCGAGCTCCTCGACTCGTGCGGCAAGCGCCTCGATGCGTTGTCGGAGCAGGTCCGCGAAGTCGTCCGTGTCGTCCACACCCGCCAGCGTCGACAGCACCGCCGGAAACTCTGGAAACTCCCGCGCCGGCGTCGCCAGGCCGTTACGCACCCACGCGCGGAGTGTACGACGGCCGTCAGGCGTGGCCTGATAGAGCGTGCGCTCAGGCCGGTTCTCGTCGCGCGACGTCTCGCTCGCCACGATCAGGCCGGCTCGCTCCAGGGCATCGATGGTCTGATAGACGCTGTTCCGCTGCGCGACGTTGGCCACCTGATCCTTTCCTCGCTGCCGCATCAACGTCTGCATCCGATAGGGATGCATCGGCTCCTCGGACGCCAGGCCAAGGACGACGATCCAGAGCGGCGAACGGGGGCGCGGCGGAGGGCTCATGCCGAAACCTATCATGTTGAAACCTTCTTGGATGACTAGTCATAGTATGATTACCTATATCATGTCTATCGGAGGCAGTTCATATGAAACCCAGCACGGCCATGATCGTCGGGGGCGGCATCGCCGGCCCCATCACCGCCGTCGCACTCCGCCGCGCGGGCATCGACGCCACCATCTATGAAGCCTATCCGCGCACCGCCGACGGCGTCGGCGCGATGCTCAGCCTCGCCCCGAACGGCATCAACGCGCTGCGCGCGATTGGCTTCGACGCCACGACACTCGGCGAGGCCGTCGATACCATGATCATCGCCGGCTCGAACGGCCGGCCGCTCGGCACGTTCCCCACCCTCGGCGGTCTCCCGGCGAGCCGCGTGCTCTGGCGCTCCGAGCTCTATCGCGCGCTCAGCGAGTACGCCGTCGCCAACGGAGTGCGCTTCGTCTACGGCAAGCGTCTCGTCGAAATCAAGGACACCGCGGAGCTCATCGTCGCGCACTTCGCCGACGGCGATTGGGTCTCGGCGGACGTTCTCATCGGCGCCGACGGCATTCGCTCCACGGTGCGATCGCTCATCGATGCCAACGCGCCGCAGCCGCGACACGTCGGACACGTCGGCTTCGGCGGGCTGGCGACGGACAGCGGCTTCCGCGGCTTGCCGCGCACGATGTACTTCGCGAATGGCAAGCGCGCGTTCATGGGCTACTGGACCCAAGCTGATGGCAACACGGCCTGGTTCGCGAATGTGCCGCACGCCGAAGCGATGACGAACGCCGAAGCGCGCGAGACATCGAGCGAGGAGTGGCTGCGTTGTCTGCGCGATCTCTTCGCCGACGACCGGCCGGGCCGCGACTTGCTCGCGCACACCGACGCGTCCACGCTGGTCGTCGCCGGCAGTGGTGAGATGCTGCCGAGCGTTCCGCGCTGGTACAAGGGACGCGCGGTGCTGGTCGGCGATGCCGCGCATGCACCATCGTCGAGCTCGGGCCAGGGCGCATCGATGGCGGCGGAGAGCGCCGTCGAGCTCGCACGCTGCCTGCGCGACATTCCGTATCGCAGCGAAGCATTCGCCGCGTACGAGGCGTTACGCCGCCCGCGCGTGGAGAAGGTCGCGGCGTTCGGCGCGCGCAACAATCAGGACAAGGTTGCGGGTCCTGTTGCGAAGGCACTCATGCGGGTAATGATGCCGATCGCGATGAAGACATTCCTCACGCCCGAGAAGATGTTCGGGTGGATGCACGGCCATCAGACTGATTGGGAGGCGACGGTCGAATGGCCGTCTCTCGCTGCATAGGCAAACCACGTTCTAAAGTACTAACCCCACCGTACACAGACGATCAACCCGACGATCACCACGAGTGTGCCACTGACTCGCGCGATGCGTTCGCCGATGGGTGTCACACGCTCGGCGGTGATCGCTGCCGTGATCAGCAGCATCATCGGTACGTCCATCAGTCCCGAGACGAAAAGAACCGCCATTGGTGCCGCGCAACTCAACGCGCAGTCGATACCGAAGCAGCAGCCGACACGCCACAAATGCCCGAGGTCGTTCGGCACGCACGCTGCTCGGCAGCGGCGGAGCTGTTTCGCCTTCCATGGCGACCGCTGGAGCACGCCAGCGCAGAGCACCACTGCGGCCGTCGCCCACGGCCCGAATGGCAATATGAGAGTACTCATCACGAACAACGCCAGTGCGATGGCGATCCACACACTCGCATATCCGATCGCGAAGAGCGTCGTGCGTCTGCCGGCGCCGGGCAATCGCAGCGCACGTAGTCCGCGATGATAGCGCCAGAGACTCGGCGCGATGGATGGTAGCATCATCGCTACCATCATCGTCACCGTCATCAGCGCCGACGTCGCCGGCGACGTCATCGGCACGTCGTTCATCGCGCCGGGTACGCGTCGCGGTGGCGCAACCAGACGCCGCGCTCGTTGCGACCCAGCGGCGCGCGGTCGAGCCACTGGTACATTCCCCAGAGACCATCGAGTCCGCGCGCGAAGGTCGAATACGTGTGATAGATCTCGCCGTCGCGCAGCGCGAAGGCGCTCACGGCAGGGCGTTCGCGCAGGTACGTGGCGACGTCGGTGCCCGTGGAGGCCGCGATCTGGCCAACCGGCGCCTCGCTGCCGAGCGCTTTCCATTCCTCGAGCGTTCGCTTCATCGCAGCTTCGGGCATCGCGCCTTCGCGACGATAGTTGTACTCGATCCCGCCGCGCCGCTGCTCCAGCTCCGTGAAAGCCACGCTGAAATCGAAATTGAAGTCGCCGCTGAACGATGATGCCCACGGGAACGTCCAACCCATTCGCTTCTTGTACGCTTGCAGCTTCGCGAGCGGAGCGCGCGACACCGCGTACAGCGACACGTCGTGGTTCTCGAGATGCACGGCGATCCCATTGAAGCCGTCGGCGATGCTGGAGCAGGACGGACAGCCCGCGGTGTAGTCGGGTCCGAACATGAAGTGGTAGATGAGTAGTTGCGAACGTCCGCGGAACAGGTCGGCGAGCGACGCGTGTCCGCCGTCGGTGTCGAAGCGGTACTCTTTCTCGACCCAGACCCAGGGCAAAGCCTGTCGCTGGCGCGCCACTTCGTCGCTGCGTCGCGTCAAGTCCTTTTCAGCCTCGAGCAGCTCGAGCCGAGCGGCCAGCCATTGCTCACGTGTCGCGGGCATTGTCGTCGTCATTGTCGTGATCTCCTTTTCTGTTTTTGGTGACTTACGCGACCGGCACGACGCGAGTCGGGCGTAACTCGACTACTTCGCAGTGTTCGAAGGGCGCGCGTTGCGCCCATGCGAGCGCCGTGTCGTGATCTGGAACCTCGATGACGCACACTCCGCCGAGCTGCGCCTTCGTGTTGGCGTACGGTCGGTGCTGCAT
>DATEGN010000409.1:0-6244 GCA_035280125.1 Gemmatimonadaceae bacterium
CTCTCGCGGAATACACACTCGCCACTGTCTTCCCGCGAATGTTCTGGAGAAAATCGACATACACCGCGCTCGTTGGGCGAGACTGAACCCATCGTGTCACCGTCGTCTCGCGCGGGTGCCGTTCCGCGACACGCGTCGCAACGATCTCGGCGACCAGCCGCGCCGTTTCGTTAGGCGTGCCCGCCACCAGCGGGAGCGCAACATGGATGCCCGACGAGCCCGACGTCTTCGGTACGCCGTGGAGACCAAGTCGGTCCAGCTCCTCGCCAACCCAGAGGGCGACGTCGACGACACGGCGAAAGGATGCGCGCGGCCCGGGGTCGAGATCGACGATCGCGTAATCGGCGTCTCCAACGGACTGCGCGCGCGAGTGCCACGGATCGATCGAGATTGCGCCGAGCTGCACGACGTAGAGCAGCGTTACCAGATCGCCGCCGATGAGGCGATCCTGCGTCTTGAGTCCTTCGTCGGCGACCGGCTCAACGCGCACGCCTCGAGGCGGGCTCTCCGGCGCGCGCTGCTGATAGAACGAGGGACCACTGACACCATTCGGAAAGCGCTTCATGACGAGCGCTCGATCGGTGATCGCGGGCAACAGGAAGGGGGAGACGCTGGCGTAATACGCCAGAAGGTCGCCCTTCGTGTAGCCGCGCTTCGGAAAGAATCGCTTGTCGAGATTCGAGACCTCGAGTCGCTGATCGCCACCGAGGTTCAACGTACCGCCGGCTCCAGACTCCTCGAGCTCGGCGATGGCGCCGATCAAGTCGCGGATCCGTGAGCCCGACAGCGGCCTCGCACTCGCACGTGGACGCGGCCGCGGCGGCCGTGCACGCCGTTTCACCGAGGAGAAGACGCTCATCATGCGATCGCTCGCGTGCGGCGCGTCGCGCTCGCCGCGCGCCGTCGGCGCGCTGGCTTCACGGCTGGGGAAATTCGTTCCCGGCGTACCGTGGTCGGATCCTTGTCATCGCGAACGCCAAGGAAGACTGGCTGGCGCAGCTTTCCGGAAGACGTCCATTCGTTGAACTTGACTTCGACGACAACCTTTGGCCGCACCCAGTGCGCGGTTTCGTTCGTCCGTGGCGGCTTGAGGAATGGACTCGTTTTGCGCTCGAGCGAGTGCAGCAGCTGATACATCTCGCTCAACGACGAGCGCGAAAAACCACCACCCGTGTGACCGGCATAGAGCAAGTTGCCGTCACCGTCGTAGTAGCCGAGCAGAATAGCGCCGAGGTGCTGCCGCGAGTTCCGGGGCTCGGTGTAGCCACCGACGACGAATTCCTGGCGCTGTTCGATCTTGAGCTTTTGCCAGGCGCGCGATCGCTTTCCCGGCTCGTAGATCGCGTCCTTGCGCTTCGCGATCACGCCTTCCCAGCCGCGAGCGCGCGCTTTGGCGAGGAGTTTCTTGGGATCTCCGGCGAGCGATTCGCTGATGCGCAACACGTGCGGCACCGGGGGGATCAACAACTGGAGCAGATGCGCTCGCCGCACGTGCTGCGCCTCATTGATCAGCGTTTCGTCACCATCGAGAAGAACGTCGAAAACGACATACGCGACCGGTGTATCGTCTCGCCGCGCCGCGATGTGGGCGCGGTCGGTCGCGTGCATTCGCCCTTGCAACTGCTGGAATCGAGCGGGAGCACCGCGATTCATTGCGACGAGCTCACCGTCGAAGACAAATGGCTTTTTGCGGGCGCGAGAAACGACGGAAAGCGCCTCGACGATTTCGGGAAATTGCTCAGTCTTCGAGTTACCGTTACGGCTGAGGAGCGACACCGAGCCATCCGCCACGAAGGCCAGGATGCGAATGCCGTCGTACTTCGGCTCGAATGTCCACTCCTCGCCGTTCGGTATCTCGTCGCCAACGCTGGCGAGCATGGGCGCGAGGGCGCGTCCAAGTGCCGCGCGTCGGACACGGGCTGTCGCGGCCGACGCGATTGCCTTGCGCGTCCTGCGCACCTGACGTTCCGTTCGATTGCTATGCCACACGTGCTCGGCTTGGGCGGCGATGCGCTCCATCGGCCGGCCGGTGGCGACCGACGTCGTGACGTCGGCGGTGATGTCCGATCCGCGCTCGGCGTCTGCGTCGTCGCGCTTGATGAGGAGCCATTGTGGCTTGGCGTCGCCGGCATCCTCGGTCGTCCGGGTGCGCACGAGCGAGAACACACCGTGTAGCCGCTCGCCGAACAACCGCACGCTGAGGCGGCCGCGATGCAACGCCTGCCGAAGGACCCGCTCGGGGTCCTGGCCTTCGGTCAACTCCGCCGGTTCGTACGTTCCGCGATCCCACAGCATCACCGTGCCGCCGCCGTACTCGCCGTGCGGAATGAGTCCCTCGAAGCTGTTGTACTCAACGGGATGATCCTCGACTTCGACAGCGAGGCGCTTTACGCTCGGGTCGAGGCTGGGTCCTTTGGGAACGGCCCAACTCTTCATGACGCCGCTCAGCTCGAGTCGCAGATCGTAGTGGAGGTGACTCGCCGCGTGCTTCTGGATGACGAACACCAAGGCGCGGCCGAGGCGCGGCACAATGGCTCCGCCACGCGGCTCGTCGGTGATTCGAAAGTCGCGCTTGCGTCGATATTCGGTGAGCTTCCGTCCGATCGCGGCCGGTGTCGTCATCGATGAACGTTAGGCGGATTTGCGCCGCGAGCGCGCGCGCGAGGGGCGGGTGCCTTCTGCCTTCTCGCTGCGCTTCGGGCGTGCTTTCCCTTGCGACAGGCTCTCCTGCAAACGGGCCATCAAATCAACGACCGGCGTCGCCTCGGGTTCTTCGGGCTCCGCCGCTTCTACTTTCTTGCCTTTGAGCTTCGCCTTGATGATGCGCATCACGTTGTTGCGGTAGTCATCCTCGTACTTCGACGCGTCGAACGATTCGGTGAGATTCCCGATGAGCTGTTCGGCCATTTGCAGCTCTTGTGGCCGCACATGTTCGGCGGTGGGGAAGGAGTAGGAATTCGCATTTACTAATTCATCGCCGAAGCGCATGATCTCGAGCACGAGCGCGTCACCGACGACTTTGAGGCCGGCGAGATGGTGCGAGTTCGAGCGCATCGTGATCTTGCCGACACCGACCGTTCCCGTATTGCGAATGGCTTCACGCAACAACGCGTATGGCTTCTCACCGCCTTTCGACGGCAATACGTAGTACGGCGTTTCGAAGTAGCGTGGGTCGATCTCGTCGGTGCCAACGAAATCGAGGATCTCGAAGACTTTCGAAGACTCGAGTGCCGCTGCCTTGAAGTCGTCGTCGGTCATTTCGACGAACCGCCCTTTCGCATACTCATAACCTTTGACGATGTCGTCCCATGGAACGGTCTTGCCATCCTTCTGGCAGACGCGCTCGTAACGTATGGGCGAATGATCGCTGCGATGCAATAAGCGAAAGCTCACACGTTCGCCTGCGCGAATGGCGGAATAGAGCTGGACGGGGATGTTCACAAGTCCGAAACTCAGCGCGCCCTTCCAGATCGGTCGCATGATTGCGTTGTACCGTCGAGTGGTTGAGGGGAGTCAGAAGAGGGCAACTCCGATGCTATCAACAGCGAATGCACATTCGATGTGGAAAGTCTCGAAGTTCTCCACGTCTGCACGATCGTTTAGTATGAGTTCTCAACAGCCAATCCACATGAGTTTCGCGTTCTTGAATCCTCAGAATGCCGCTTTGTAACAGCGGCAGCGAGATTTTCACACGTGCTCACGCTCGAGGTCGTGGGGAAAACAGGTTCTCAAGACTCTTCCACATACGATATCAACACGAACGGACGCGTCCTTGAGCGTGAATTCATCAGGAGTTACGCCGTTCTCGACAGTTTTCCACAATTCCTATCCACATAAAACACAATCACTTAGCCATGTTTTTCCTATTGCGCGCCGAAATCGGTTCTTCTAGGTTCACCTCCCCAACGTCATAACGACGTCCCACCGCGTGATCGGGCCGTACCAACCGCCTCTTTTTCCCACCACCTTCCCATGCACCTCGTATCCTGCGCTCGGCCGAACGAGCCTCTCGAGGACGCTCCCTGCTCGTCGCTCACCATCGATGCGGCGAAGGGTGCTTGGACCGGCTACTGGTCGACGATGGATGAAGGCTACTACGCGCGCTGCCAGCATCCCGATGGCAGCGAGGAGTGGTTCCGGATGTACGAGGAGGGCATCGGCATTCGCGCGACGCCACTCGGCTCCGTCGCCGCGATTCCTGCTGCGCCGATGCGCTCGACGCATCAGGGCGTCGGCATGGACGACACGACGCGCGCGCGTGCTCGGCGCCGCGTTATGCTCTTATTGGCGCGCTCGACGAGCGCGCGAGGCATTCTGGTTGGAAGTGCGCGGCCGAAATCGCGCTAATGCACGCGGCCGTCTCGCTCGCCCTCGGGCAGCAGCTCGAGTTGCGGCGTGCGTTGTTGGATGACGCACGCAGCCGATTCGTACAGCCACTCCAGCGCGGGCAGGATCTGCATGTCGCCCGAAGTCGCCGATCGGGCGAGCGACAACGCGACGTAGACGCGCTGCGTCACGTCGTTAGGCGCTCCGTGCAAGCGGTACAGCAGGAGCTCGGTCGCGGCCTCGGTGAGATGGAAGAGCGCGAACAGATAGAAGCGCATTCGCATCTCCTCCGATTCGTCGAAGCTCGCGAGCAACTCACGTTCGCGCACCCAGCGCTCTTCGCGGATCGTCGCGACGATCTCCATCGAGCGTTCCAACCCGGACGGCCCGGAGCCGCCCAGCACCTCCGTCCACAGCTCCACGTTGCGGCGCAAGAGCAGCAAGTCCCAGCGAAGCTCCCGGTCCTCGCCGGGAAGGAGGCGACGGCGATTGGCCGCGAGCCAGGGCCGCAACGCTTCCGATTGGCCGGCGACATGCGCGAGTGCGGAGACGAGCAGCACTCGATACAGCGCCCCGATCTCATCGTCGAAATCGATGGGCGCGGCAGCGAGCAGGCTGAATGCCCTTGCCGCGCCGGCGCGCAGATAGGCGCGCCGTTCGGCAAGCTCATTGGGTTTCGCGAGCGCGAAGGGACTGCCGAGTCCATCGAGGTCGAGCCGTTCGCGGGCGGCGATGTCGAAAGCGCTGGCCAGCGCCAGGAGATCTTCGGTCGCTGGTTGGTCGCGTTGCACGGTCGCGCCGCTTCGCAGCGTTCGCAGGAAATCCTCCGCGTACGCGATGAGCGCGGCGCGTTGCTCGACGCCGAAGGTGGACACGGCCCAGTGCTCCTCGAGCGCGACCATCGGGTCGTTCACGGACGCCATGAATGTCATACTGGGCGAAGATTGCGAGGCTTTCGGCCAGGGGTGCACTTCCACAGTACGTCGCGTGCAGCCGATGCACGAGGTGCCCCGGCACCGCGACGCTATCTCAAACCTCTTATTCAGACACTAAGACGCGTGAGTCACGGCTCGGTCACAATGCCCGGGTTACGGCACTCGGCCGGCCTTGAGGAATATGGTCATGGGATTTGAACCGAATGCACGACGACGGCTTCGGCTGGTCGCGGCGACCGCCGCGAATCCCGTGCTAGCCCAAGAACTGGTTGGCGTTCTCGAGGAAGACACGATGTCGCTGGTACCAAGCGTGGATCTCGCGCGCGCGATTGCGCGCTGCCCGCACTGCCGCTCCACCCAAGGCAGCACGAGTTGCCGGGACGGGCTGTGTGAGGTCCACCGGGCACGCTGGAATCTGGAGGCGTGCATGCGCACCGATTCGGATCGCGAGGTGATGATCGAGAATCATCTCGAAACCCTGCTGCGGCGTGCTTTGGAGACGGAGGACGGAGGCACGCAGTTCCTCGCCGCGTACGAGCGGCAGGCGAAGGCGCTGGAGGCAGTCTGGGAGGCGCACCGGCGAGGGGCGGTGAACCTCCCGCAGTCGGTTGCCGACAAGGTGGAGCTCGCACGAACGACGACTCCACGCTTCCTCCAAGGCGCAACCTTAGATACCATCCGGGCGCGCTAAGCTTCGCTCCTCGGGTTACTGAACCAGCACTGGGTTCGCCATGTCCGCGCGCCTCGCGCCGCGTGTCTGTCTATCCGTCATGGTTACCATGCTCCTCGCGCCAGTCGCGCGGAGCGGGGGACAGACAGCTCCCACCGATCGTTTGCTGATTGCCAGCGACGAACCGGGCAATCGCGTCGTTGTGGTCTCTCTGGCAACGGGGCAAGTCGAGGGCACCATTCCGGTCGGTAACCGACCGCGAGGCATGGCGATCAGCCCTGACGGCCAGCGTATCTTCGTCGCGCTCGGAAAC
>DATEGN010000410.1:0-20094 GCA_035280125.1 Gemmatimonadaceae bacterium
CCGTCGAGCAATCGCGCTACGAATCGGAGCCGCTCATCCATCTTGTAACACTCCTGCCAGGGCACTTTGCGCTCCCGCAAAGTGCAGAAGTGTTACCTATGTGTCCGGAATGAAGTGTTACCCTTGTGTCGATAAGGGCATTGGTTTTGCACGATAGCAACCACTAACGTGGGCCGAAAACTGTGCCCAAAGTGTGCTATATCGACAGAAACGGCGTCCCTAGTGGCGCCGTTTTTGTTTTCTATGCAAGAACTTATCGACGACGACCTGCGGATTTATAGTCCGTCGCTCTAGCGTGCTCAACGGAGGCCCCTGGGACCCGGAGGCGGCAGGAGCGCCGACACTCCGCCAAGCGCTCGAGCCCAAACCTCTGATAGACTTCTTACCTGGTATTACTCAGGAGCGAACCGATGGCTGTATCGGTTACGAGCAAGGGTCAGGTCACCATTCCGAAACGGGTTCGGGAAGCCTTGGGCATCACGCCGGGCAGCAAGGTCGAATTCGACGTCGCGGGTGGTGGGGCGCGACTTAAGTTGGTCAAGAAGCATGTCTCGTCACGGGTCGAGGAGGGGGCTGCTATTCTCGACTACAAAGGCCCTCGCATTCCTGTCGACGAAATGCACGGTGGGCTGGCGATGAAGAAAGCAGCGAAGCGTGCGCGCCGTTGACACGAACATCCTTGCTCGCTATTACTTGCACGACGATGCTAGGCAGGGGCATATCGCGGGCGACTTGCTTTCGGCCGGCGACGTCTTCGTCCCCAAGACCGTTATCCTGGAACTTGAATGGGTGTTGCGGTATGTCGCCGATCAGCCGGAAGGCAAGGTGATCGATTGCCTTGCGCATCTGATCACGTTGCCGGGAATTACAGTCGAGGACCGTGACCAAGTTGAAGCAGCGTTAAGCCATTGCCGCAACGGCATCGACTTCGCCGATGCGCTACATCTTGCCGCCAGTAATTCCTGCAGCGAGCTGCTGACGTTCGACGATCGAGGTTATGCGCGTCGGGCAAAGAAGCTTCGCCTCAAGCCAGCGGTCCGAGTGCCCAACCGCTGACTATCGGCCTCTCTTCCGTACCCGACCAACGGATTCCTAATCCGCAAGTCCGACCTTGGCCGAATTGTCGCGCGCAAGGGACCAGAGCCGCAAAGCCCGCCGATCAATTAATTAACGCTTTCTTTACAACCGCACCGGAAAAATGAGCGCCTTCTTTACGGGGCGCTCGATATCGTTCGTAGCTGTCGTTTGATGAAACCACCAGGCGATGAATGACTGGCTCTAGTTACGACCTCTGATCGTCTTTGTCTCGGTGTTTGCCGGTGTGGTTTTGTTCCTCGTTGTGCTGTTCGTCATGCGCGGCCGGCGCCGACGCGATGACAAGGGCAGCCCACGCGATGGTAGCTGCTGAGCACTTCCCCGAGGCAATGGGCTGAAGGAGCAAATGATGGATGTGACGATCGATCTCGTTTTCATCGCGCTGATCGTGGCGTTCTTCGCCGCATCGGCAGGGTTGATACGCTTCTGCGCGAACCTGCTCGGAGACAAGGGAGGCCGGTCATGAACTGGGTCTACTGGTTGAGCGCGTTCGCTTCGCTCGGAATCTTCGTGTATCTGCTTATCGCGCTGTTCAAGCCGGAGCTGTTTTCATGAACGCTTCGGGCTGGCTGCAGCTCGGCTTGTACCTCATCGTCCTGCTGCTGCTCGCCAAGCCGCTGGGTGCGTACATGGCCGCGGTCTACGAGGGGCGTGCCACGCTGGCCCAGCGGATTGGCGGACCGCTCGAGCGCCTGATCTATCGCGGCGCCGGCATTGATCCGGGCGCAGACATGCATTGGACGCGCTACGCGCTGGCGATGCTTTGGTTCAACCTCGCCGGTGCCCTCGTGGTCTATGCCGTGCAACGATTACAGCAATGGCTGCCGCTCAATCCGCAGGCGCTCGGTGCGGTGAGCGCCGACTCGGCGTTCAATACCGCGGCGAGCTTTGCCACCAACACCAACTGGCAGGGTTACGGCGGCGAAAGCACGATGAGCTACTTGACGCAGATGCTCGGCCTCGCCGTGCAGAACTTTGTGTCGGCAGCCACCGGGATGGCCGTTCTCGTTGCGCTAACGCGCGCCTTCAGCCGCAAGCAGGCGACCGGCATCGGCAACTTTTGGGTCGACCTCACACGCACCACCATTTACATCCTGCTGCCGCTATCGACCGTCTTCGCGGCGATTCTGGTCTGGCAGGGCGTGCCGCAAACATTCGATAGAGCAGCGACAACCGGGCTGGTTCAACCGGTGACGTTCGATCAGCCTAAGAACGGCCCCGACGGCCAGCCGCTCAAGGACGACAAAGGCAACCCGATCACGGAGAAGATGACCGCTACCGAGCAGACCATCGCGTTGGGTCCGGTGGCATCCCAGATCGCCATCAAGCAGCTTGGCACCAACGGCGGTGGGTTCTATAACGCTAATTCGGCGCACCCGTTCGAGAATCCGACGCCGCTCACCGATTTTCTGGAGATGCTGGCGATTCTGCTGATTCCAGCGGCGCTTTGCTACAGCTTCGGACGCATGATCGGCGACACCCGTGAGGGTTGGGCGCTGCTCGCGGCAATGACGATTGTCTTCGTTGCCTTGTTGCCAATTACCTATGTCGCCGAGCAGGACGGCAATCCCGTGCTCACCAAGCTTGGCGCAGACCAAGTCGCCAGCGCGGCTAATCCGGGCGGCAACATGGAAGGCAAGGAGGTGCGCTTCGGGATTGCCAACTCGGCGCTGTGGGCGACCGCGACGACGGCCGCGTCCAATGGCTCGGTCAACTCGATGCACGATTCGTTCACGCCGATCGGCGGTCTTATCCCGATGTGGATGATCCAGCTGGGCGAAGTCATTTTCGGTGGCGTCGGCTCCGGCCTGTACGGCCTGATCGTGTTCGCGATCGTCGCTGTGTTCATCGCAGGCCTGATGATCGGTCGTACGCCCGAGTACCTCGGCAAGAAGATCGGCGCGTTCGAAATCAAGATGGCCTCGATTGCGATCCTGATTCCGCCGCTGCTCGTCCTCTGCGGTACGGCGCTCGCCGTCATGCTCGATGCCGGCAAAGCCGGCGTCTCCAATCCTGGTGCACAGGGCTTCTCCGAGATCCTCTACGCGTTTTCCTCGGCCGGCAACAACAACGGGAGCGCGTTTGCCGGCATCAACGCCAATGCGCCGTTCTATAACACCGCACTCGGCGTTTGCATGCTCTTCGCACGCTACTGGTTGGCGATACCGGTCTTGGCGCTTGCCGGCGCGCTTGCCGCGGCGAAGCACGTGCCGGCCTCCGCCGGTACGCTGCCCACCCACACGCCATTATTCGTGTTCGTGCTCATTGGTGTGGTGCTCACTGTAGGCGCACTCACTTTCGTACCAGCGCTCGCGCTCGGTCCGGTGGTCGAGCATTTGCTGCTTTTCTCCGGCCAATGACGCGCTGCGTTTATCGAGAGACTTGACTATGTCGACTGCGACCGCAAAGCAAGGTGGACTGTCCTGGTTCGTTCATCCGGAGCTGATGAAGAGGGCGCTCCTCGACAGCTTTCTCCGGCTCACGCCGCGCTACCAGTGGCGAAATCCGGTGATGTTCGTCGTCTACATCGGCAGCATCCTGACGACAGTCCTCTGGCTGCAGGCGCTCGGCGGTCATGGCGACGCGCCGGCTGGCTTCATCCTCGCCGTTACCTTGTGGCTGTGGGTGACTCTGCTGTTCGCGAACTTTGCCGAGGCGATTGCCGAGGGGCGCAGCAAAGCCCAAGCAGCCTCGCTCAAGAGTGCGCGCAGGGACACCACCGCCAAGAAACTTGCCAAACCAGAACGGGGTGCGGCGCAGACGCAGGTGCCGTCACAAAGCTTACGCAAAGGCGATGTCGTGCTGGTCGTGCAGGGTGACATGGTGCCCGGCGACGGTGAGGTCATCGAGGGAGCGGCGTCGATCGACGAGAGCGCAATCACCGGCGAGAGCGCGCCGGTGATTCGCGCCGCGGGGAGCGACTTCGACACGGTGACCGGCGGTACGCGCGTGCTATCCGATTGGCTCATCGTGCGCATCAACGTGAACCCGGGTGAGGCTTTTCTCGACCGGATGATTGGGATGGTCGAGGGCGCCAAGCGGCAGAAGACACCCAACGAGATCGCGCTGACGATCCTGCTGGTGGCGATGACGCTGATCTTTCTTCTCGCAACAGTAACGTTGCTGCCGTACTCGCTTTACAGCGTCGAGGTCGCCAAGGTCGGTACGCCGATCACGATCACTGTGCTGGTCGCGCTATTGGTGTGTTTGATTCCGACGACCATTGGTGGCTTGCTCTCCGCGATCGGCGTCGCCGGCATGGGGCGCATGATGCGGGCGAACGTGATCGCTACCTCCGGCCGGGCGGTCGAAGCGGCCGGCGACTGTGATGTACTTCTGCTCGACAAGACCGGCACGATCACGTTCGGCAACCGCCAGGCGTCAGCGCTCTTTCCGATGTCTGGCGTGACGGCGCAGCGGCTCGCAGAAGCCACGCTCCTGGCTTCGCTTGGCGACGAAACGCCAGAGGGCAAGAGCATCGTCGTGCACGCCAAGCGCGCCTATGGCGTGCTGCCGCCCGAGCTCGAGCCGGGACAGTTCACGCTCGTTCCGTTCTCCGCGCAAACGCGGATGAGCGGCGTGAACCATCGCGGCCGGGAGATCCGCAAGGGTGCACTCGACGCGATCCGCGACTGGATTAACCCCCAAGGCGGTGCGGTCGACGTCGAGGTCGTCACGCGAGTCGAGGAGGTCGCGCGGCGCGGCTCGACGCCACTGGTCGTCGCGGAGGGGCGCCATGTGCTCGGCGTAGTCGAGCTGAAGGACATCGTCAAGACGCACATCAAGGAGCGCTTCGTCGAGCTGCGCAAGATGGGTATCAAGACGGTGATGATCACCGGCGACAACAAGTTGACGGCGGCGTCGATCGCCGCGGAGGCCGGCGTCGACGATTATCTCGCCGAGGTGACGCCTGAGGCCAAGCTGAAGCTCATTCGCGACATCCAGGCCGAGGGCAAGTTGGTCGCCATGACCGGCGACGGCACCAACGATGCACCCGCACTCGCCCAGGCCGATGTCGCCATGGTGATGAACAGCGGCACACAGGCGGCGAAAGAAGCCGGGAACATGGTCGACCTCGATTCCAGTCCGACCAAGCTGATCGAGATCGTCGAAATCGGCAAGCAGCTGCTGATGACGCGCGGCGCACTGACGACATTCTCGATTGCCAACGATGTCGCCAAGTACTTCGCCATCATCCCGGCAGCGTTCGCCAGCACCTATCCGGCGCTCGATACGCTCAACGTGATGGGGCTCGCGACGCCCAACAGTGCAATCCTGTCGGCAGTGATCTTCAATGCGCTGATCATCCCGGCGCTCATCCCGCTAGCGCTCAAAGGAGTTAAGTACCGGCCGGTGGGCGCGGCATCGATCCTGCGGCGGAACATGCTCGTGTACGGCGCGGGCGGTATCGCGCTGCCCTTCGTCGGCATCAAGCTGATCGACCTGATACTCGTCGCGCTCCGGCTCGCCTGACACGGAAAGGGATAGCCATGTTCGCTGAACTCATGCCAGCGCTGCGGATGCTACTCATCTTGACCGCCTTGACGGGAGTCATTTATCCACTCCTCATCACTGGTATTGCCCAGCTCGGGTTTCCGCACCAAGCGAACGGCAGCCTGATCGTGGGCAACGGCAAAGCCATTGGATCGGAATTGATTGGCCAGCCATTCGACGACCCCAAGTATTTCCGGAGCCGTCCTTCGGCAACCTCGCCGCAGCCCTATAACGCGATGAGCTCGTCGGGCTCGAATCAAGGCGCACGAAATCCAGCTCTCGCCGAGGCTGTAACTGCGCGCATCAAGGCGCTGCGCGACGCTGATCCGATTAACACGTCGCCGGTACCGGTGGACTTGGTGACCGCGTCGGGCAGCGGCCTGGACCCGCATATCAGTGTTGCGGCTGCGGAGTATCAAGTTGCCCGCATTGCGAAGGCCCGCGGGCTGGCAGCTGAGCGTGTGCGCGGTTTGGTCGCCCAGGCAACCGAGGGCCGCACGCTTTGGGTACTTGGCGAGCCGCGCGTCAACGTCCTGAAGCTCAATATTGCGCTCGACGGGGTTGTACACTAAGAGACCCCGAGACCCAGGAATGCGGCGTTTCGTTGTCGAAGGCTTCGAACGGTATGGAAAAGCAGCGCCCGGACCCCGATCGACTCCTCGCCGAATTCAAAGCGCAGGAAGCACGCGCAGCGCGAGGGCGGCTGAAGATATTCTTTGGCGCCTCGGCTGGCGTCGGCAAGACCTACGCGATGCTGCTCGCGGCGCAGGCGGTGCGTCGCACGGGACTCGATATAGTCTTAGGGTTCGTTGAGACGCACGGCCGTGCCGAAACTGCAGCACTTCTCGAGGAGCTCGAGCAGCTGTCGCCACTCATGCTCGACGTTCAGGGTGCGTCGATCAAGGAATTCAACCTCGATGCCGCACTCGCGCGCCACCCGCGGCTAATCCTGGTCGATGAGTTGGCTCACACCAACGCACCGGGCGCCCGGCACCCGAAGCGCTGGCAGGACATCGACGAGCTGCTAGCCGCCGGCATCGACGTGTTCACGACGCTCAATGTCCAGCACCTCGAAAGCCTGAATGACGTCGTTGGCGGCATCACCGGCATACGGGTGTGGGAGACCGTGCCCGACACGTTCTTCGATGAGGCCGACGACGTCGTCCTTGTCGACATTCCCGCGGACGAATTACTCGCGCGCCTCAAGGCGGGGAAGGTTTACATTCCCGAGCAGATCGAGCGCGCCGCCGGCAACTTCTTCCGCAAAGGCAACCTCATGGCACTGCGCGAGCTCGCGCTGCGCCGCACCGCCGATCGCGTCGAGGAAGACGTTCAGGCCTACCGCACCGATCAAGCGATCGAACGCATCTGGAAAACAGAAGCATCGCTACTTTGCTGCGTTGGCCCCGCTGCAGGAGGCGAGCATGTAGTCAGGAGCTCGGCACGGCTCGCCAACCAGCTCGATATCGAATGGACCGCGGTGTACGTCGAAACGCCCACATTGCAGCGACTTCCGTCGAACGAACGCGAGCGGATCCTCAAAACGTTGAAACTCGCGCAGGATCTCGGCGCCAAGACCGCCATCCTGTCGAGCAGTAACCCCGCGGCAGCGGTGGTCGAGTACGCCCATACGCACAACTGCTCCAAGGTCGTCGTCGGCCGTACGCGCGCCACCAGACGTTGGCCGTGGGCGGCTGGGATCGCCAGGGGGGTGGGCGCGCTCGCCCCGGACATCGACGTCATCGAAATGGGCCGTGGCGAGACAAAGGTGGCCGTACCGGCGAGCCCGACGATCGAGGAGGAGGAGGGTGCGGAAGATCCGACCCTCCGAAAGCGGCTCCAATACATGTGGGCAGTGCTGGCTTGTGTCGCAACTACGCTCATCGCGGCACCGCTGCGGCTTTATTTCGATCTCGCCAACATCATCATGCTGTTCCTGCTCACCGTGGTGCTCGTCGCGGTCAAGTTCGGACGCGGCCCGGCGGTAGCCGCTGCGTTGATCAGTGTGGGAAGCTTCGATTTCTTCTTCGTGCCGCCGCGGTTTTCGTTTGCGGTGACCGACGTTCAGTACCTGCTGACGTTCGCTGTCATGCTAGCCGTCGGTCTCATTACGGGGCAGATGACCGCGGGTCTTCGTTATCAGGCTCGCATCGCGTCCTATCGCGAGCAGCGCGCCCGGGCCTTGTACGAGTTTGCCAGGGACATGTCGAGCCTGCTGCAAACCGAACAAGTCGTTGAGGCCGCAACGAAGTTCATCGAGAGCACTTTCCACGCCAAAGTGGCCATCCTGATTCCCGATGACCAAGAGCGGTTGCAGCTTCCCAATCGCGCAGAACTGACGTTCAGCATCGATTTGCGGGCGGCCGCTCAGTGGGCGTATGACAAGTCGCAGCCCGCCGGCGCCGGCACCGATACGCTGCCCGGCAGCGAATTCCTCTACGTACCGCTGCGTGCGCCCATGCGCACGCGAGGCGTGCTCGCGATCAAGGCAGGCAATCGGCGCATGCTCATGATCCCCGAGCAGCGACGCCACGTCGACACGTTTGCCGTCCTGGTCGCGATCGCGCTCGAGCGCGTGCATTATGTCGAGGTCGCGCAGCGAGCGTTGATCAGCATGGAATCGGAGCGCCTGCGCAATTCGCTGCTCGCCGCGATCTCCCACGATCTGCGCACGCCGCTCGCCTCGCTGGTCGGGCTCGCCGAGTGGCTGGAGCTGACCAAGCCCGAGCTTGCCGGAGTGCAACGCGATACTGCGCGGGCCATCGCCGAGCAAGCGCGGCGGATGAGCGCTTTGGTCAACAATCTGCTCGATATGGCTCGCATCCAGAGCGGTGAGGTGAAGCTGCGCCGCGAATGGCAGTCGGTCGAGGAAGTCGTCGGCAGTGCACTCAAGGCAGCTCAGCCGGCGCTCGCGAATCACCCCGTCGAGGTCGCTCTGCCGCGTGACTTGCCGCTGGTGGAATTTGACGCGACGCTGATCGAGCGCGTGCTCTATAACCTGCTCGAGAATGCCGGCAAGTACACGCCGGCAGGAACGATCATCGGTATCGGTGCCGAAGCATCCGAAGGTCAGCTGCTCGTCACCGTGAGCGATATTGGACCCGGCGTACCCCAAGGGCAACGCGAGGCCATCTTCGAGAAATTCACCCGGGGTTCACGCGAATCCGCTACACCCGGCGTAGGACTCGGCCTCGCAATCAGTCGGGCGATCGTCGAAGCCCATCGGGGAAAGATATGGGTCGAGGACAACCCGGGCGGGGGAGCGAGATTTTGCTTCACCCTGCCACTTGGCACGCCGCCTGCCGCCACCGCCGAACTCGCCGCGGCGACAGGCGCAACGTAACGGAAATAGCCGAGTGGCTGAACCCGGATCGGTCGCTGTGCTGGTCGAGGACGAGCTGCAGATCCGGCGCTTTGTGCGTGCCGCGCTGGAAACGGAGAACTGGCGCGTGTTCGAGGCGGAGACTGTCAAGCAGGGTCTCATCGAAGTCGGAACGCGCAAACCAGACGTGGTGATTCTCGACCTCGGTCTGCCCGATGGCGATGGCATCGACCTCATCCGTGACCTGCGGACCTGGTCAGCCATTCCCGTGATCGTGCTCTCCGCACGCACCCACGAGACCGACAAGATCGACGCGCTCGATGCCGGTGCCGACGATTACTTGAGCAAACCGTTTGGCGTGGGCGAGCTGCTGGCGCGGGTTCGTGCAGTTCTGAGACGGAAAATCGGTACAGGCCCCAAGGAAGGCCCGATCTTTCGCTTCGGTGACGTGGAAGTCGATCGGGAGAAGCGCCTCGTCCGCAAGCACAAGGAGGAGGTGCACCTCACGCCCATCGAATACCGCCTCCTCTCGGTGCTCATCGCCAACCCGGAAAGAGTACTCACGCATCGCCAGATCCTGCGCGAAGTTTGGGGGCCTGCCTACGTCGACCAGGGCCACTACGTGCGCATCCACATGGCCCATCTCCGGCAGAAGCTCGAGGACGATCCCACCCAGCCGAAGCACTTGGTGACCGAAACTGCCATCGGCTATCGGCTCGTTCCATAGCGCGTTCGGCACGCGTTCCGGGCTGGAACGATCCGTGACCGGCCAGCAACGCGCAGTGCTTTCAATCGCATGGCTTCAGTCGCTATGTTTACGCGGCGTATATGCCGCGAAGGCGAGTCTTTACAAGTTCTTTACCGAGCGCGCCGTATGGTGGGCCGATGGGATTTCGGGCACCGACGGGTCGCGGTCAGGGCGAGGCTTTAGCGCACTCAGACTCGTCGCTAGGCGAAAGCCGGCGACTGAGTTCCTGGCGCTGGCTCCTGTTTGCGGCGATGTCACGCTTTGATCTTCGGGAGGATGTGTACCTGCGGATCCCAAACGTCAAGACTATTCCACGGGATGTTCGGGTCGAGATCTACTCCAAACGAGTGTCTGGCGACCCGTTAGGCGAAGATCGGGTGACGCGGCTGGCGCGCTGCGGTCGCTCTGCCTTGATCCGCGTCGCCTCCTGGTGCCGGTGGCGTTCGCAAGCCGGATGAGAGCGGTTATCGCGTAGAATTCGATCGCACCGCCTTGGCGAGTCTGCGAGTACCTCATGCTCTTCGCGCAATGAGTACGATCGAGCCCTCCGCCAGGGCGGGCGCAGTCGACGCGCGAAAGCGCGCCCCAAGACGCGCGACGTGGGGCCTTGCGTTGCTGGCTCTCGGCGTCGTTTACGGCGACATCGGGACCAGCCCGCTCTACGCCGCGAAAGAAACATTCAACCCCGAGCACGGCATCGCGCTCACCACGGACAACATCCTGGGTGGCGTCTCGGCGATTTTCTGGGCGCTGATGATCGTCGTCTCGCTCAAGTACGTGACGCTCGTCCTTCGCGCAGACAATCGCGGCGAAGGCGGCATCATGGCGCTGCTGGCGCTCGCGACTGCGTCGGTGCGAGACCGTCCGCGACTCGGACCGACCTTGCTGCTGATCGGTGTCTTCGGCGCGTCGCTCTTCTATGGCGACGCCGTGCTGACCCCGGCGATCTCGGTGCTCTCGGCAGTCGAAGGGTTGGAGGTCGGTACCGCCGCGTTCAAGCCGTATATCGTCCCGCTCTCTGCCGGCATTCTGGTGGCGCTTTTCGCCATTCAGCACTACGGGACCGGCGTCGTGGGCTTGCTCTTCGGACCGATATGCGCGCTCTGGTTCGTCTCGCTGGGTGCGATCGGCGTGTGGAATATCGCCAAAGAGCCTGCAATCCTCAAGGCGCTCGATCCAACTTACGCAGTGCAGTTCGCGACCGGGCACGGCTTTGCGTCTTTCGTCGTTTTGGGTTCAGTCCTGCTCGCCATCACCGGAGCCGAGGCGCTCTATGCCGATATGGGTCATTTCGGCAAACGCGCGATCCGGATTGCGTGGTTCGGCGTCGTGGCCCCCGGTCTCGTGCTCAATTATTTCGGGCAGGGCGCGCTGCTGATCGCCGACCCGGGCGCGCTCGAGAATCCGTTTTACTTAGCCTACCCCCGCTGGGCGCTCTACCCGATGATTGTGCTCGCAACGGCGGCAACCATCATCGCGTCCCAAGCGACGATCTCCGGCGCTTACTCGATGACCCAGCAGGCGATTCAACTCGGTTACCTGCCGCGAATGCCGGTCCGGCACACGTCGGCGCAAGCGATGGGGCAAATCTACGTCCCGGCAGTGAACTGGATCCTGCTATGCGCGGTTGTTGGGGCGGTCGTTGGATTCGGCAGCTCCACGCGGCTCGCATCCGCTTATGGCGTCGCAGTCATGGGTACGATGCTCGTCACCACGCTCCTCACCTTCTTCGTTCTCCGCTACGGGTGGCGTTATCCCCTGTGGCTGTGCGTGCTCGCTACCGCGTTCTTCGCGCTGATCGATGTGGTGTTCTTCGCGGCAGCTATGCACAAGGTGCTCGAGGGCGGCTGGTTCCCGCTGGCATTGGGCGCGTTCGTGTTCGCGATTATGGTCACCTGGCGTCGCGGCCGTGAAACATTGCGGGGGAGCTTGCTCGGCTTATCGCCACCGCTGGAAGAGTTTCTGCAATCGCTTTTCAAGTTTCCGCCGCAGCGCGTCCCTGGTACGGCGGTATTTCTGACCTCCACCCCCGAGACGACGCCGGCCGCGTTGTTCCATAGTCTCAAACACTACAAAGTACTACACGAGCAAAACGTGTTCATGACCGTCGAATTCAACGATGTGCCATGGGTGGAGCCCGAGCAGCGCGTCGCGTGCGAGCGACTGGCGCACGATTGCTGGCGGGTCACGGCGCGCTACGGCTTCATGGAGCAACCCGATGTAGGTCTCGCGCTCGAGCTTTGCGGTCCGCACGGCTTGCAGCTCGAGCCGATGAATGTCTCTTACTTCTTGTCGCGCGAGAAGATCGTGCCGGCGGCGCGCGTGCACGGGTTAGCGCGGTGGCGCGACCTGGTGTTCTCCGCCATGGCGCGTAACGCCGGAAGCGTCACGGATTTCTTCAACATCCCGGCCAATCGCGTCGTGGAGCTGGGAACGCGAGTCGAAATCTGAGCGGTCGAGTAGGTCAGGAGCACCGCGTGACAATGGCGAAATCTCTCCGGCTCGACGCATATGCAGGTAAGCCGAAAAACCAGCCAAACGCGACGAGCCAGTGGCGTCGTGCGCCCCGGAAAATAATGGCGCTGGCCGATTGAGTCGTGGACGGCCTGACCGCGTTTGGACTGTTTGCTGTGACCGCGATGGTCATTTGCTACGCTCTGGAGCACCGCAGTGCACTGTTCGTTCTGGGATTCGCAGGAGCATGTGTCCTTGGCTCGATCTACGGATTTCTGCAGGGTGCGTGGCCGTTTGGGCTGATAGAAGCCATCTGGGCCATGATCGCGTTGCGCCGATGGACGAAACGATCAGCGTGACGCTATCAACCAGATGGATTCAGGTGAGGGCTGGGCACCAGCAAGGCGGCCGATGAACTACATGCGGGTTGCCGCGGTTCGGCGTTTCGACTGGGTAACATTTTTGAGCGCTCTTGGGTAATATTTTGTGGCGCCTCAGCTACCCTCGCCTGTTGTCGCCGCGCCATCGGACGCGCAGTCGGCGGGACGAGGTCCGGCAGTCGCGCCCCAATGTACGCGGTACGCCGGCTTGGCACATGTCGGTCGCGGCGTTGCCCTTGAGGTCGTAGATGCCGAAGTCCTTGAGCGCGCACTTCCACATGTAGCGCCGGAACATCCCCGAAAGGCCGGAGCGCTGGCAAAGCCGGGAGCCACCAAGCTTCATCCGAAGGAAGGGGAGATAATGGTCAGGGGCACAACGACCGGCATGTCCATGACCAAGGAGAAGCCGTTAGCTGGAATGGGTGATGCCAAATCCGGTCTGGCCCATTGCCAAGATGCCGATGTCCGCGAGGGCACAAGGCGAAGCCAAATCGGGCTGGCGAGCTGAGTGCGGCGCGCGACTGCGCTGACCTCAGCACCGGTCTAAAGCACCCCGATCGTCATATCGCCGCTCATCGTTCCCGCGCGCAAGCGCTGGCTGAGGTCGCACCACTACGGTGCCTAAGCACGTCGACGTAAAAAAAGTTTCCGCTTAACGCTGAGAGTTGCCCAGTCAGGCGTAAGGTTGCGAGCGTCTCGCTCGTCATTCAGAATCCCTGCGACCACGCCCCATCAATCGCCGTCGCCGATTACCACGAGCTCGCGCGGATACTGTGTGAGGAGTTCGTAACCGCGTGCCGTGATGACCGCGGTTTCGCTGAAGCCAACGCCTACCACACCCGGCACGCGAAGCACGCGATGCAAGTGGAACGTCATCCCTGCCTCGAGCATCTCACCCCGGCCGACAGCAATTTCGGTTGAGCGCTCAACCCATGACGGCGGAAAGCCGATGCCGACCGCGTAGCCGAAGTAGCCGCGCATGCGCACCTCGGGTCCGAGGCCGGAAAGCGCCTTCATCGCCGCGCTTGCCACGTCGCCTGCCGTGCGTCCGGCCCGCAGGTTCGCGAACAAGAGCTCCATGGCAGCGAGCGACACGTCGGCAAGCTGCTGCAATTGTGGGTTGGGCTTTTCGATAACCGCGGTGCGCAGCAGGGGCGCGCAATAGCGCTGATACACGGCACCGATCTCCATCAGAATCGCATCGCCCGGGCGTACCATGCGACGCTTTGCCATAGCATGCGTGACGCCCGAGCGCGGGCCCGAGCGCACGATGGGATCGATCGAGAAATATTCCCCCCCGTTGGCGGCGATCGCTTGCATCGCTGCTGCCACGATGTCGTTCTCCGTAACGCCGGCGCGAAGGCTGGCCATTGCTGCGCGCATGCCGAGCGTCGACAGGCGCGCCGCCTCGCGCAAGCAGGCGATCTCGGCCTCCGATTTCACCGCGCGAAGCCGTAGGACCAGCTTGCCGATATCCACGAGCCGCGCTCCAGGAAGTCCGGTGCGCAGCGCTTGCTCGGTAAACGGTAGGAGACCGGGGCGCCGCGGCTGCACGCCGATGCACGCCGCGGAGGCGCCGATCGTGCAAAGGTGCGACACGAGCTGCGCCGCCGCCGCATCCATGTCTTCCCACGACACCGTCAGGAACGTATCGACATACGTGTACATCGCCGCAAGCTCGTGATCGCAAATCTGCAGCACGACTTCGCCTTGCAGCGGGACAATCGCACAGCTGTACCAATCGGCGAGCGGTGTCTGATAGCCCGTCAGCCAGCAGATGTCCGGCAGGCTGTGAAGGAGCAGCACTTCGATGTCAGCGTCACGCATTGCCGCGCGCATGCGTGCGAGCCGCGCGTCGTACTCGGACTTGGCGAAGGCGCTTTCAGTGGGGACCGCCCGTATCTCGCTTCGTTTCATGCGGTCAGCACAATCGCATCATTCGGGTGCCACGCGATGGTTACCGAGTCGCCCGCCTGCGGCCGCGGCGCGCGCATTGCATTCTGCTCGCGTACGAGGATCGACTGCCCGTCGGCAAGCACGATATCGTAGCTGCGGAGCGCGCCTTCGTACGCGACGCTGCGCAGTGTGCCGTGCAATTCGTTTTCGGCCGGCGTCGCGCATGCGAGCTTTACTCGCTCCGGCCGCAGTGCGATGTCTGTAACCTCATTCGATCCGCCGATGATTTGCGTACCGAGCGCACAGTCGACACCCGCGATTGTCGCCCGCGGGCCACTCGCGTGCTCGACGCGCACGAAGTTCGAGAATCCGACGAAGCCCAGCACGAAACGATTGGCGGGCTTCTCGTAGATCTCGCTCGGCGAGCCGACCTGTTCGATTACGCCCTTGTTCATGACAGCCACGCGATCGGCCATCGTTAGCGCTTCGTCCTGGTCGTGGGTCACGAACACCGTAGTGATGCCGAGCTTGCGTTGCAGTGCGCGAATCTCCAAGCGCATCTCTTCGCGTAGCTTGCGATCGAGCGCGGCGAAGGGCTCGTCGAGCAGCAGCACGGACGGATTGACGACGAGGCTGCGCGCGAGCGCAACGCGCTGCTGCTGCCCACCGGAAAGTTGCCTTGGCAGGCGGCCCTGGAGTCCCGACAGGCGTAGCAAAGTGAGCATCTCGTTCACCCGTTGTGTCGCCGTCTCGACATCGAGATCCCGCAGGTCGAGGCCGAAACGGATGTTTCGCTCGACCGTCATGTGAGGGAAGAGCGCCAGATCCTGGAACACCATGCCGATTCCGCGCTCGTGCGCCGGCTTCGCGTTCGCCACGGTGCCATCGATCCTAATGGTGCCGGCGTCGACCGCCACGAGGCCGGCGATTGCCCGCAGAGTGGTCGTCTTGCCGCATCCCGAAGGACCTAGCAGGCAGACGAACTCCCCGGGGGCGATGTCGAGAGAGACTCCATGAACGACGCATTCATCGCCGTATGACAGCACGACACCGGCAAGCTGTACCGTACCCTTGGCGGTCATGCCTGTGCCGCCTGCGTTCGCGACAAGCGCTCGATGCCCAGTAGCCGGTCGATTGCGAGGATACCGATGACGCTCACCATGATCATCATAGTCGAGATCGCAGCGATCGTCGGATCGCTCTCGGTGCGGATGTACGCGTAGATCTCGATCGGCAACGTTCCGCGACCAGTCACGAGAAACGCGGTGACCGTGAAATTGTCGAACGATACGATGAAGCTGAAGATCAGAGCCGAGACGATTCCCGTGCGGATGACCGGCAGTGTGATGCGCAGAAAGCTTGTGACCGGACTGGCTCCGAGCACCTGCGCTGCTTCTTCGAGCGAGGGACTGACCGTTTGCAGGTTCGCAACGACCACGCGCACTGCGAACGGCATCGTGATGACGACATGCGCCAGCAGGATATTGACAAGACTAAGCCGTAGCCCCACGCGGCTGAACAGGATGAGGAAGCCAAGTCCGAGCAGCACCTCCGGCACGAGCACTGGGAGCTGCAGTGCAGCCAGAAGCGCGTTGCGTCCGCGAAACCGGTGGCGGACCACGAGCAGCCCGGCGAGCGTGCCGATCATGGTGGCGACGAGCGCGCAGACGGTTGCGACACCGAGGCTAATGACGAGCGCCTCGCGAAACGCGGGCCGTGTCGCCGCATTGATATACCAAATGAGCGAAAAGTCGTGCGGCGGAAAGATCGCGACGGGGCTGGGGTCGATCGAGGTGATGACGACGACAATCTGGGGCAGAAGAAGCAGCAGGCAACCCGCGAGCGCGAGAGCGCGCGGCGTGCCGCCGATGCGGGGCAGCGGCGATGCGGATGTCATATTGACACTCGACGCTCAACCAGCGCGGTGAACGCGTAGACGAGGACAAGACCGAGCACCGTGGTGACGATCGCGCCCGCGGCCGCGAAGCCGTAGTTCGATAAATTGATCGCCTGCTCGTAGGCGAACACCGAGATCAAGTCAACAAACCCGCCGCCCAGCAGCAGCGGCGTCGCGAACGCGCCGAGGCTGTATAGGAAGACGATGACTACGCTTGCCGCCATGCCAGGGATACTCAACGGAAAGACGACCTGCCAGAAGCTCCGTGCGCGGCGAGCGCCGAGCGTATACGCAGCTTCACGCAGAGACGGCGGCACACGCTCAAGCACACTATAGATGGGGAACACGGCGAATGGCAGCGATGCATTGATGAGCCCGATAATCACGCCGAGTTCGTTATAGATAAGCCGCACCGGCGCGTCGACGACACCTAGGGCGAGAAGCGACCGGTTGACGGCGCCGTTGTTACCGAGGAGCAGGATGATCGAGTAGATTCGCGTCACGCTGACCGAGAAGAACTGCAGCACGAGCAGCATCACGATCAATCGGCGCATCGTCGCCGACACCTGCGTCATCGTGTAAGCGATCGCGTAGCCGACGACGATCGCGACGAGCGTCGTCCATGCCGCGACGCGGAACGAGCGAAGAAGGTAGGCGAGAAACAGATCGTCGCCCAGGAACTTGCGATAGTGTCCGAACCATGGCGAGCCGGCGAAGCTCGCGACCGCGAGCGACGACAACGCCGCCGCCAGAAGGATAAGCACGACGAACGCCGGGGCGCCGAGCGCAGTACGGACGCCTGCGCGCGCGCGACCCGGCGCTTCGATCATCGCGTCAGCGCGCCTGGATTTCCCTCTTATACCACTCGTCCCACTCGGGGAGTTTCTTGTTGATCACTGAGAAGTCAGCGGCGTAGATGCGATCGGGTGCGGGACGAAAATCCTTGATTGCATCAGGTGGCGATGCGTTTGGATTCACGGGCGTGCAGTTAATGATCGCGCAGTACGCGGTCTGCGCTTCCGGCTGCGCGAAAAACTCGACGAACTTGAGCGACAGCGGTGCGTTCTTCGGATTTGCCATGCCGATGCTCACCACGCTGGTCAGCACTGGCCCGTCAGGGATCACGAAACGATATTGACTCGAGGATCCGAGAAGCTTGGCGAAGTCGGAGAGAATGCCTAGACCGGCGACAGCGACCTCGCCGGACTGCACGACTTTCACCGATTCGCCGTCGGTGGCGTAGAACGAGAGGATGTTCGGCTTGACCCGTTTCAGGAACGCCATGCCGGGCTCCATGTTGTTCTCGTTGCCGCCATTGGCGAGCGCCGCCATGATCAGCCAACGGCCGCCGGCAAATTGTGCCGTGGGCACACCGAGCTTGCCCTTGAGCCGTGGATCGGCTAGGTCACTCCACTTGGTCAATTCGAACGGCGCAAGATCCTTGCGATACACGAGGCCGAACAAGATGTTCATGACCTCGAGATAGTTCCTGTGCACGAACTTCGGGGGCAGTGCGGCAAGACCAGGCGCGGCATTGACGTCGATCGGCAGCAGCAGGTTCTCGGACGCCGCTTGCTCGAGCGCGTCGTTGGTTGAGAACGCGATGTCGATCGACGGATTGTCCTTCTGCGCACGCAGCTTGGCGATGCCGAGCCTCGTGTTCTGCTGCAGCTCGTACTTCACTTCGACGTTGTATTTTTTCGCGAATGCGTCGCCCACGGCGCGAGCGCCGCTCTCCCATACGCCGGACCACGTCTGGATCACGAGCGTCTCGGCCCCCGCTGGCAACGCAACGGCGAGGACCGCGAGCAACACCGACAGCGTGCATCCCCTAGGCATTATCGACTCCTCCCAGTTTGAAACGTTTCAAAAGCCAGGTTAAGATACGCCCAAAAACACGGCCGCGCAACGGCTGGCTGCAAGGCTGTGCTCGACTTCTTTCGACGTGGCGAACAAACCGACGATTCTCGACGTCGCACACGAGGCCGGCGTGTCGATCGGCACCGTCTCCAACGTGCTGAATGGCCGTGCCAACGTGAGCGCGATACGCACAACCAAGGTGGAAGCGGCGATGGCGGCCCTGGGCTACGTGCCTAACCGGCTCGCGCAAAGTCTACGGGGCGGCGAATCGCGCGTCGTCGGCTTGTGCACGCCCGTGACGTCCAGCGCGTACTTCGTCGCGCTGCTCGAGGCCTTCGAAAATCTCGCCTCGGAGCAGGGCTACGAGATCATGCAGGTACTGAGCCATGGCGATCCGGAAACCGAGCTGCGCCGCGTGCGCGCGCTCCTCGGTCGTCACGTCGACGGTCTCGTGCTCATTCCGACCTACGAGCCGCAAGCCGCGCTCGATCTCGTCGCGCAGCGCGGCACGCCGACTGTCATCGTCGACCAAGTTGTTCGTGACAGGCGATTCGATTACGTCGCAATTGACGACCGCAAGGCAATGCGCGAGGCCGTTGCGCATGTGATCGATCTCGGGCATCGCAAGCTGCTGTACATCGTACGCGACATGCGGCTAGCGATCGTGCAACGGCGTATCGAAGGCTTTCGCGAAGCATGCAGCGCGACGCGGTCAGACGTTACGGGTACCGTCATCCAACGTGATCCCGACGATGGTCCGTTTGCGCGGCAAATCGCTGACGCGCTGGGGTCGCGCAACCCGCCAACAGCCATCATCGCGAGCAACAGCGCGGTCGCGCTTGCTTCGGTTGCCATCCTTCAACGCATGGGCGTGCGTTGGCCGCGTGACATCTCACTACTTGCGTTCGACGAGCCCGTATGGGCGGGCATCGTCGCGCCGCCGCTCGCAGTCGTCCGCCATCCGACACAGCAGGTCGCGGCGGAGGCGTGGAAGCGTTTGCTGGCGCGGAAAAAATTTCCGGACGAGCGCCCGAAGCGCGTTACGCTCGATACGCGCCTTGTGCCACGGGCATCTCTGGGCCCGCCGCGCCGGCTGCGACAAGGCACTTGACGTCGTGGCCTACGGCAAATCCGCAAGTGTAATCCACACCGGCGCGTGGTCGCTGGGCTTGTCGCGGCCGCGCACGTCCCGGTCAACGCCGGCAGCGCTCAGGCGGGCTGCGACGGACGGGCTCAGCAGCAGATGGTCGATGCGCAGCCCGGCGTTGCGTTTGAACGCATCACGGAAATAATCCCAGAATGTGAACACGGTCACGCCCGGATTCAGCGCGCGCAGCGCGTCGGTCCACCCCTGATCGAGCAGACGGCGATAGGCATCGCGCACCTCGACGCGGAACAGCGCGTCGTCCACCCATCGCTCGGGCTTGTAGACGTCGATCTCGGTCGGGATCACGTTGTAGTCGCCCGCGAGCACCACCGACTCGCCGCTCGCCGCGAGCTCGGCGGCGTGCAGCAGCAGCCGGTCGAGCCAGCGCAGCTTGTAATCGAACTTCGGACCGGGAGCAGGATTGCCGTTCGGCAGATACAGGCAGCCTATGACGATGCCGTCGACGGTGGCCTCGATGTAGCGGCTGTGCAAATCCTCGGGGTCGCCCGGTAGCGCCCTGCGACGCTCGACGGGGTCGGTTCCGCGCGCCAGAATCGCGACCCCATTCCAGCTCTTCTGTCCGTGCCAGATGACGCCGTATCCCGCTTCGCGAATCGCCTGCTCGGGGAACTTCTCATGCGGCGTCTTGAGCTCCTGCAAACATGCGACGTCGGGACGCGACTCGTCCAGCCAGCGCAGCAGCGCCGAGCCGCGCGCGGTCATGCCGTTGATGTTGAAAGTGGCGATCTTCATGGACAGGTGCCGTGCGTTGGACTTGCATAGTCTACTGCGCCGCCCTAG
>DATEGN010000411.1:0-21620 GCA_035280125.1 Gemmatimonadaceae bacterium
CTTCCGTGGCCTCTCGTCAGCTCTGGCTCGGTGCTGGTTGTGCCGGCGACCACTCGCGTCGTGACTGCTGCCGATTCAGGGGTGATCTCTGACGTCCTTGTCGCGGAGGGTGAACGCGTCGCGGCCGGCGCGCCGATCATCGAGCTCGTGGACTATCAGCTTGCTCGCGATCGTCTCGGGATCAATCGTGCACTCGACTCGCTCGCGATCGCGGAACTGACGGCGCGCGCCAGCGGACGGACCGCGAGCGCCGAAGCAATGGCAGCAACGCGACGTTCGCAGGAGGCGCTTTGGTCGGCGCTGGAGCGCCGCGTCGAGCGATTGAAACTGCGTGCACCGATCGCCGGGCTGGTGGCCACGGTGCATCCCGAAGATCTCGTTGGCAGGCAGGTACGCCCCGGCGATACACTGCTGGTGCTCTCGGCGCTCGATACGATCGAGTTGCGCATTGCGCTGAAGGGCGCCGGCGCTACTCGCGTGCGATCGGGCGACGTGGTCCGCGTGGTCGCTTACTCGAACCCAGGATCACCGTGGACGGGTCGCGTGCGCGACGTCTCGATCGCGGCGCTCGGTTCGGACGGCGACGTGAACGGTGTCGAAGCGCGCGCTCGCGTCGCGCCTAACAATGCATGGAGGCCAGGCGACAGCGGCGAGGCGACCATCGAGATCGGGCGCTCGAGCGTGTTCGGCGCACTGTGGTGGAAGATGAGGCAGTGGGTACGCCCGGATTTCTGGCTGTAGCAGACTGCCGCGCAGCCTACCGACCGGACCAGTGCACGCGTCTCGCCACGGGCGCGTTAGGCGCCGGTTGATCGGTGCGCGTGACCTCGTACCCGAGCGCGCGAAGCTCGTCCGAGAATGGCTCCCACTGGTATCCCGCCAATTGCAGAACGAGTGATCCGCCAGGAACGAGATACTTGCGTGCCGATCGTGCCACTTCTCGCACGAGATCCAGGCCGTCTGCACCAAACCCAATGGCTGTACCCGCCGGGAAGGTATGGCCAAGGGCCTCGGTCAAACGCGGCGGTACATAGGGAACGTTGGCTGCGATGGCGGAGACCTTGCCGCGAATGCGCCGCGGGAGCGGTGAAAGCAGCGAGCCGCCGCGGACCGTGACGTTGTGCAGGCGGAGTCGATCGCGGTTGCGGCGCGCACACGCCAGAGCGGTCTCGGAAATCTCAGTCGCGAAGATCGACGCGCGCGGCAGTGCCGCCGCCAGAGCGAGAGCGACGGCACCGCAACCCGTGCCCACGTCGACGATGACCGGCCGCCGTTGACCGATCACCGCCTCGCGCACGAGCTCGAACAATCGTTCCGTTGTCGCGGACGGAGTGAAAACGCCGCGATTGACGCGGAGCGTGATGCCGGCGAAGCGGCACCGGACCACAGCAACATCGGCCTCGACGGGCAGCGTCGCGATCGTGAGGCCGGTGCGCTGGCGGATCAACTCCCGCTGCTCCGGCGTGAGCTGGAGCGGCACGAACAGCGAGGGGTGATCCATGGTTTGTGTCATGGCAGAGGGCGCGGCGTCGCTAGCCCGTGATGATCACGTTTTCCATGTTGTACTTCAGGTACACCACCGGAGCAACGCGCTGCTCGAGCTCTTCGACATTCAGCTCGATCGCTTGGAGTTCTTTTCCGGATGCTCTCTTGATCTGATCCTGCTGCTCTTGCGTGAGCTCGATGCGAAGCCGATCGGTGTTCATGGAAGGCTCCAGAGTTGAATGTGCGCTGTCAGGTCGGATTGGGACGAGCGTGGCTCAGTTGAATATGACCGGCGACGACTTGTCCACGAACTTCTGTATGTACAAGGGCGCCATGTCGACGGGGGCGATCCGCTGCTCCAGCTCTCGCATGTCCAGCTCCAGCGATGAGAGCTCGCCTCCGAAAGCGTCCTTGATCTGTTGCTGCTGATCGGCGGTCAAGTCGATACGAATCGAATCGCGCTTGGTCATTGTCGTCTCCGATTAGGCGTTGTTTACCGCGGGGAGGAGCAGCCCGACCAGGATCCCGATGATCGAGATCACCACGAGGGGCGTAATTCGCTGTTCCAGCTGCTCGAAACCGAGCTCGGTCACGCTCTCGGTCGTCTCTTCGTCCGTATGAATCTGCTCAGCGGCGCCCATAACTCCTCCTGATGTAATTGGCCAGCGAATGGGCGCGAGTATAGGCGCACCACCGGACGCCGCCAATGCTTCTAGTGCCACGAGAGTTGTAACCAAAGTTGCACTCGATTCATGTCCGAACTCGGTTCGATGTCAATCGCGGTGTGCTTGTTCAGCAGTTGTCACTCGAGCGGCACGCGAGTGGGTGGGTCGGGGAGGAGCAGTCCGATCAGAATTGCGATTATCGCGATCACCACGAGGGGCGCGATGCGCTCCTCCAATTCCTCGAAATGGAGCTCGGTTACGCTCTCGACCGTCTCGTCGGCGGCATGAATCTGATCATTGGCGCTCATAACTCCTCCCTGAAGTAATTGGCCAGCGAATGGGCGCGAGTATAGGCCCATCGCCTGGAGATGCCAATGCTTCAAGTGTCAGGAGACTTGTAACCAAGGTTGCACGGTCACTTGCTCGGATTAGTGAACTAAAAACGAAGCGCCCGGGAACGATCCCGGGCGCGAAATGGACGCGAGGCGTCCCGAAGCAAGCGACTGCTACTTGTAGAGCATCGGTGCGATGCGCTGCTCCAACTCCTCGGCCGTGAACTCCAACGCGCTCACTTCCTCACCGGACGCTTCCTTGATCTGTCGCTTCTGCTCCGCCGTCAACTCGATGCGAATGCTCTTGCGCTTGTTGTCCGACATGGTCTCCTCCGGAGTGTGGACCAACGTTCAGCACATCGTGACACGCGACCGCTAGAAGAACGTACCGATGGAACGCGGCGTGACGCGTTGCTCGAGCTCTTCGACCGTGTATTCGACGGTCTCGACCTCTTCCCCCGTCTGCTCACGTATCTGCTTCTTCTGTTTCTCCGTGAGCTCGATCCGTATGGACTTTCGACTCTTTCTGGGCACGGCTCCCTCCCGTCGCGTGAGGCCAATGATATGACTTGCCTGGGCGACAGAAATGCCTCAAGTGCGAACCCGCCGTGTAACAAAAGGCACAACGGCCGCTGGAGCGCAGCAATCAGGAATTCGTCGATCGCGTTGGACCGGGATATAAGACCAGACCCACGGGCTGAGGGGTATCGATCGCTTCGATGGTGAGCCGAACGCGGCGTACTGGAGTCGGCGCGAATCGATCGAGCTTGCGATAACCAATGGTCGTTCCGCGAGCGAGCGTGCTCCACCCACCGGCACTCCAGCCCGTGAGCTCATAGCGGGAGACGATCTGTCCGCGCGTGATGTCTTCGCGCAGATCGGCGATCGATACGGTTACCGAACGCGCATACTCGACGTCGAGCACAGCGTTGCGTGGCCCGTGGATGCGCCACCCATTGGGCCGGACGCCCGCCGGCGACATCGGGAACAGCGACGTCAGACTCCGGCGCATCGCGAGGAGATTTGCGACGTCGCGATCGTGCAGTCGGCCGTCGCGAGTAGGCGGCACGTTCAACAGCAACTTCGAGTTCCGGCCCACGGACGTGAAGTAGAGTTGCACCAGATCCTCTGGACTCTTCACCCGAGCATCTTCGGCGGGATGATAGAACCAGCCTGGGCGAATCGAGACGTCGGTCTCCCCAGGACGCCACGCGCTTCCATTGGGATCACCCTCTTGAAGCATGCGCATCACCGCGTCGCCCGTCGCGCCTGGATACGGCACGACAGTTGGATCGACGGTCGACCAATTGGTCTCGCCCGCGGCGCCGCGCTCGTTGCCGATCCAGCGAACGTCTGGACCCGCATCCGAGAAGATCACTGCCTTCGGCTGATATCGCCTAACGAGGCTCCAGACACGCGGCCAGTCGTACACCTGCTTCCGTCCATTCGGGCCTTCTCCATTCGCGCCATCGAACCACACCTCGGAGATGACGCCATATCGCGTCAGCAGCTCGGTGAGCTGCTGGCAATAGAAATCGTTGTATCGAGCGGAGTCTCCATATGACGGCTCGTGTCTGTCCCAGGGCGACAGATAAAGGCCAGCCTTGAGCCCCTCGGCGCGACACGCGTCCACCGTCTCGCGGACCACGTCGCCCCGACCATTGCGCCACGGGCTGCGCGCGACGGAATGACTCGTCGTCCGTGTCGGCCAGAGACAGAACCCATCATGATGCTTCGCGGTCAGGATGAGCGTGCGAAACCCCGCGTCGCGTGCGGTGCGTGCCCATTGACGTGCATCGAGCTGCGTCGGATTGAAGATCGCGGGGTCCTCTCGTCCGTCGCCCCACTCTCGGTCGGTGAACGTGTTGACTCCGAAGTGGAGGAACATCGCCAGCTCGTCGCGCTGCCACTCGAGCTGCGACGGAGACGGGAGCGGACGCGCGGGCGTTCGGTGAAGGGTGCCCGCGACCGACCTGCGCGCGATCAGCGCGGAACCCACAGTGGCGAGAAAGTCTCGGCGAGTGGTCATGGAGATAATCTGGGGTTCTTCCGGGAATTCCGGGATTTATCGGTTCGCAGAGACGCTAGGCGAGTCCAAAAATGAGGGTCGAGGCTGAGCGCGTGCACTCGATCGTGGCGGCTTTCAGCGTCGGCTGGACCACAGCTCATCAGCTATCTCCGCGCAACCATTTTCCAGGTCGGCGTGCTGCTCCACTTCGGTCCACACCCAAAGTTCTATCGCTACGTCGACACCATCAAAAAAATCAAAAGATGACGGTAGTCACTCAACAAAGCCGATACGCCGCGCGGTTGGATTCGCCCTCAGATTCGCGCGATTAGCGTCCCCAAGTTTCTGGACTTTCCAGGCGGCCCCGTCGCGGACACCACGATGCTTGGCGCCCGATCGGCTACTCGCTCGCTGAGAAAGTGCTCGAGTGCCTTGGCGTCGACGGACTCGTAACCACGATTCATGACCAGCGAGGGCAAGGATGCCAAAGGCGCGGAGGAGGATCATGGTCTAGAGCGTTAAGCGGGGCGCGTGCGTATACTGGCGGCAGGCAACGTGGCACAGCGTCGTCAATTCATCCACGCCTCTATGGTGAGGCGGACGGACCAGGTGGCGACGCGGACCCCGAATGTCCCAGGTCTCCCTCTCTCGCGCAGTCACATGTCCAAACGAATCGTTCTTCTCCTCAGCGCCGTCGGCGTCGTCGCCGGATGCTCAAAGTCACCACCCGCGACACAACCGTCGCCAGTTCAAAGCCCTACCCTGACACCTAACCGCCAACCAGCTGGTCCAACGACGCCCACCGACTCTCAAGTCGAGCGCGGAGCCGGTGGTGCCGGCGGTGGTGGCTTGACGACGGCGCAAGGTCTAAGTCCCGCGCGTCCACGACCCTACAACCGAGTCATTACCCGCGAAGCGATCACACGGCGGGGAATGTTCGCGGTGCATCGCGTCGGTGACCGTCTCTACTTCGAGATTCCAGAGAAGGAGATGGGCAAGGACGAATTGCTCGTCGGCCGGTACGCGTTCGCAGCCGCACCGCAGCCGCAGGGCCGCGCGGGCGGCGGTGGTGGTGGCGGTGGCGGATTCGGCGAGTACGCCGGCGACGAGTTCGGCGAGCGTACGCTGCGCTGGGAACGGAATGGCAACCGCGTCATTCTTCGCTCGCCCTCCTTCGCGATTACGGCTGATACGTCACTCAGCGTCTATCGCGCCGTCGAGCACTCCAACTACGGGCCGATCATCGCGGTCTTGAACGTGGAAGCTTATGGGCCCGACAGCGCCGCAGTCATAGACGTGACGCGCCTATTCACGACGAATGTGCCAGAAATTGCCGCAATCCGCGGCAACATCGACGCGACGCGATCCTACGTGGAGCGCGCGACGGCGTTTCCGGACAACGTCGAAATCGAAGCGACGCAAACTGGCGTGCCGGGCGCGGCAGCCGCCCCCGGACGTGGCGGCGGTGGCGGCGCCGCGCAGGGTGCAACGAGTCAGGCGCAGAGCGTCGTCGGTCACTGGAGCCTCGTTAGGCTGCCAGAGCAGCCGATGATGCCGCGCCGCGCCGACGAACGTATCGGCTTTTTCAATGTTCGCACGGTCGACTTTGGGACGCGCGATCAGCGCGCGGTGACCAAAGAATTCATCACCCGCTGGCGGCTCGAGTGCTCCAGTCGTCGCGAGGGGAATCTCTGCTACCCCAAGAAGCCGATCGTTTACTATGTCGATCCTTCGACGCCAAAGCAGTGGCAGCCGTACATCCGTCAAGCGATTCTCGACTGGCAGCCAGCGTTCGAGGCAGCCGGTTTCAAGGACGGCATCATTCCCGGCGAAGTGCCCGCCAACGATCCCGATTGGTCGCCGGAGGACATTCGCCACACAATGGTGCGCTGGCTCCCCTCGACGGTGGAGAATTCCGTCGGCCCGCACGTGAGCGATCCGCGGACGGGTGAGATCCTCAACGGCTCGTCGCGCATCTTCCACAACCTGATCGCGCTGATGCAGGCCTGGTATTTCACGCAAGCGTCGCAGGTGGATCCTCGCGCTCGGACGATCCCCTTCCCCGATTCCTTGATGGGCAAGCTGCTCGAGTGGGGCGTCGCCCACGAGATCGGACACACGATCGGACTTCAGCACGACCAGATCGGCAGCTCAACGTATCCGGCCGACAGTGTTCGCAGCGCATCGTGGGTGCATAAAATGGGACACAGCCCGAGCATCATGGACTACTCGCGCATGAATTACGTCGCACAGCCGGAGGACAAGCTCGCGCTGAGCGACATCACGCCGCGCGTTGGCCCGTGGGATAAGTACACGATCATGTGGGGCTACAAGGAAATACCGACCGAGACTCAATCGCCCGACGAAGAAAGGGCGACGCTCGAGCAGTGGGCTCGCGTACAAGACACGGTTCCCTGGTATCGGTTCTCCGGCAACAACGCCTTCGGCCAGTATGGAACCCTCAACGAAGCCGTGGGCGACGCCGATCCGGTGAAATCGACGCGATTAGGGTTCAAGAACATCGCACGCGTCGTTGGCTACATCCCCACCGCCGGCACGCGTCCGGGCGAAGACAATGAGTTGCTCAAAGAGTTGTACGATCGCACGGTGGGGCAGTGGGCCACCGAGGCCGGTCACGTCGTCACGATCATCGGTGGCGGCACGGTGCAGTACAAGTCCGGCAGCCAGCCCGGTGCTGTCTATCAGGCGCTCTCACGCACCCGGCAAGTCGAGGCGATGCGCTTCCTCAATGACGAAGTTTTCAAGACACCGAGCTACCTGATTCGTCCGGACATCGCCTCGCGAGTCGAGGCGGAGGGAATGCTCACCCGTATCGGGGGAGCGCAAAATCGTGTGCTCAATGCGGTCCTCAATGATGGCCGAATGAACCGACTGCTCGAAGAGGAAGCGCTGGCGAAGAATGGATCCGACATCTATTCGCTCGCGGACATGCTCGACGATCTTCGCAAGGGATTGTGGAGCGAGACGACCGAGGGCTCTCCCAAGATCGATCCCTATCGCCGACAGCTGCAGAACGACTATCTCACGCTGATCGAGCGCAAGCTCAATCCAGTGATCGTCGTGACGCCGAATCAGGGCGGCGGTGGCGGCGGCGGCTTCGGCGCCCCACAGGCGCCGCTGTCAGAGGATGCTAAATCGGAGCTGCGCGGTGAGCTCGTCACCCTCCAGGCGGATATCCGGCGCGCGATTCCACGCACGTCCGACCGAGAAACGCAGCTGCATCTTTCCGGAGCAGACCACCGCATCACGGAGATTCTCGAACCGAAAAAAGGATAGGCAGTCGAGGACCATGGGTCGCTGAAGCGCCGTATCGGCGGTCTCGGTGGCCCCAACATTAAAGAAGGTTCAAAGAAAGAGGGGCGACGATGAACCGTCGCCCCTCTTTCAAGATCTACCCTTGCCGTTACGGATTTCGATCCGTGCACTGACTAAAATTCGGATTACCGTTCTTCTCCGCCGTCGTGATCGGCAGATTGACGTCGCCACCGTACGTGCCGCCGCGGTAGTGATCTCCGACCGGGAAGACATTGTCGGCCGTGCGGCCGTACTGCCGAATCAAGCGTCGCATGTCACCGAGGCGCTGACCGCGGCTGAACGTCCAAAAGGCTTTCTCACGGAAGAGCAGATCGAGACGGCTGTCCGGCGTACCCGGATCAGTGAGCGTCGTCATCACCGGCGTCGTTAGGCCCGGATGCGTTCCGCTGGACGTCGGGCTTGGCGCCACGAGCTGAATCGGCGTCGTTCGGAGCGCGTTCAGAATTGTCAGCATACCACTCGCGTCGGCGCCAGCGCTCGCCTTGAGCGATGCTTCGGCCTCGATCAGTCGCGCGTCGATGCCGTTGACCACCGCCATGGATGACGTCTGTCCATACAGCGCGGTAGTGCGCGAGAAGGTGATGCCGTCCTGCGATTTCGTCGTGTCCTTTCCGCCGCTGATCGTGTACGCCACCGGCAAACGAGGGTCCTTCGCCGTGCCGAAAGGAATCGCGTTCTTCACGAAATGGTCGTGAGCGTTTCCTTCCATGCTGTCGCCAACCGTGTACCGCCGCTGGCTCGCGGCCTGATTCCATACGCCGTTGCTGCCGCCGGTGAGCGACGATGTGACGGTGTAGGTATACGTGGTCTGAATTCCCGCCACCAGCGCCGCAGCCTCCGGAAACTTGCCAAGCGCGATGTCCGCGCGAGCTTGCCCAATCTTTGCTGCGGTGACGATCGCGACGCTTGCGGCGTCGGTACCGGTGGTTGTCGTGATTGCCGACTGAAATGAGGCGACGGCACTGTCGAGTACTTGTGCATCAGTCAGCAGCTGCGTTCCGAGCGTAACCTGGTCGCCCTGCACGTTGCCGAGTGGAATGCCATTGCAGAAGTCGAGCGCGAGCTGCAGCTGAGCAAAACCGCGCGCGAAATACATCTCTCCGATGTCCGAAACCGGCGTCGGTTTGTACTTGTTCAACAGGATGATCGACTGCGACGCCGCTGTGATCGTGCGATAGATCGCCCGAAGCGAGCCGGTCACGGATGAATTGCTGAGCGAGATGCTTCTTTCGTCCGTCTCGTCGTTTTGCACGAATGTGGACGATGTGGACCATTCATCCGCGAGCAGGCCACCCATGAGCCATGTGCCTTCTGTACCGGCATTGCCGGATCCCGAGGTCATCAGGCGTAGTTGCGCCAGCGCGCCGAGCCGCACGGCGTTGGCGCCCCCGGCTGAATTGACCAACGACGGATCGAGGATGTCTGGATCGGGCGCCTCGAGGAGCGCCGTCTTGACTGAATCGCAACCGAGTAGCGCACCACCTGCCACGAGGGCAGCGAGCAGCAACACTCGGCGTCCGCTGAAATAGCTTCGCATAGAAGTCATCTCTGAGTCTCAGAAGCCAAGGTTGAGTCGCAGGACGAAGTACGTGGGTTGCGCAAACGTCTGAAATTCAGATGGCGAATCGCCACCCTCGCCCACCGCGAAATCGCTTTCCGGATCGGAGCCGCGATACTTTGTCCACGTGTGCAGGTTGCGCGCGGTGAACACCAGACTCGCGCTCTGCGCCCGAAGTCGGCTGGCCACAGTTACCGGCAGTGTCAGGGCCGCCGACAACTCGCGCCATTTCACGAACCCACCGGGCTGGAGGAAGCCATCGAGCGTCTTCGACGGATCGTTCAACGTCGCGACGACCATAGCCTGCTCCGCGAACGACGCGTTCGGATTCATCAGGCCGTTGCAGTTATTGCGGCTCACGCAACGAATCCGCTCCGTGTTGTTGTACCACAGATTGCCACCGCGCCAATCGAAGAGATTCTGAATTCGGATTCGCTTGCCGAAGAGATCGATGCCCGACGTCAATGACGTGAGATATCGCGGCTCGGCATAGCCCCGGAAAATCGTGTCCGTGCCGACGAACACCTCGTTCTTGTTCGGATCGGCATTGTAGGTGAGAATGCCGTCGCCGTTCTTGTCCTGCCACCCCGTGATCGGACGGGCGAAGAGTCCGCGAATCGGATACCCAGCCACGACCCAGTTCGTGGTACCTAACGTCGGCGGGATGTTGCCTAACGTGACGACCTTGTTCGCGTTCAGCGAGGTGCTGACGTGGAAGTCCAGTCCGAGCTGTCTCCGGTCCAGAAGCTGACCGCCGACGGAAGCCTCGAAACCCGCGTTCTTCACCGCGCCGATGTTCACCTGCTGCGTCGTCGCGTTCGAGCCGAGCGAGGGCGCGAGCGTGTTCGCGATGAGCGCGTCTCTGGTAAACCGCGAGTAATATGTCAGGTCGAGCTCGAGCCGATCGCTGAAGAAGCGAGTGTCGAACCCGGTCTCGAATTCCGTCGATCGCTCCGGCTTGAGCGAATCGTTACCGACGGTGTTGTAGATCTCGTACGCCGCATCGGTTCCCTTGACGCTCGCCTTGGCCGCGAGGAAGGTGCGGTTGGCGGTGTTGGAACCAGGCTGCACGCCCGACGCGCCGTAGGCCAGTCGGAAGCGCATATTGCTGATGGCGCTCATGAGCCCGGAGTGCGGAAAGAAGCCCTCATCCGAAAGGAGCCACGACACGCTCGCCTTTGGATAATAGACACGCTGGAAGTTCGTGCCGAAGGCGCTGTTCTGGTCCGTCCGCAAAGCACCCGACAGGAAGATGCGATCGCGCAGCGCCACCGCTTCTTCGACGAAGATGCCTAACGTCTTGTTCAGCGTCGAGCCCTCGGTCGCGCGGGCCGTGGCACCGGCGGACGCAGTCGTCGCGCCCGGCGGCAACGTCGTGCCCGAGGCGAGGTTCTGATCCAGTCGATAGTTGACGTACTGCGTGCCAATCGTCGTCTTGAGATTCATCCACTGGAAGCGCGACGGATTGTAGTTCGCCGTCGCTCCAAGGTCCGCCGAAAGCGTTGTGATGTTCGTTCGCGCATTCTGCGCGAATCCGTCACGCTGCGTGGCGGAAATCGGAGCCCCCTCGCCGTTCATGTTGAGATCGTAATCGACACGATCCGTGAAGTCGGTTCCGACATTGGCGCGAGTCTCCAGCCAGCTCTTTGGGCGCCAGCTGAGGTTCGAGCTGAGGATCGCGCGATTCACGTTCTGCTGGAGCTTTTCCTCCCATGCGTATGCCGGCGTCCAGGCGCGATAGCCGTGGAGTGGCGTACCGACAATGCTCAAGTTCCCATTGTCCGGATAGCCTGGACCACCGAAGGCCTGCGAGCCGATGCCAACCGTGTTGTTCGACTCGTTGCTCGTGCGCTGGTCAATGGTGACGTACCCGAAGTTCACCGACGCATCTAATGAAGGAGTGATCTGGGCACCGACGTTGGCGCGGAAGTTGTTCGCCAAACGCGCATTCGGCCGCAGCGTCCAGTCGTGCGGCGTGATCCCGAGCGAGTCGTAGCGCTGTCGCTCGAACTTCGGAAGATCGAACACGCCGATCTCATTGTCGCGTCCAGTGGACAGGAAGTACCGAATGGATTCGGTTCCTCCGGCCACCTGAATCCCGAGACCGTATCGGTTGCCATAACCCAGCGGCGTGGCATTTGGATCGGTGATCGGATTGTACACGCGCAGGCTGTCGTAGCCGAAGCCTCCGCCAGTCTTTCTGCAGGTGCCGACCGACACCATAACGAGATTGCACTGGCCCGAGCCGACCAACAGTTTCCCCGTTGTGTCGACGCCGGCCAGCGTGTAGTTGTCGGAATAGTGATGGCGATCGTCGAGCATTCCACCTTCGCCAAACGCCGTCCACTTTGCCGCGCCCGCACGACCTTTCTTGGTCGTGATGACGATGACGCCATTTGCCGCGTCGGTTCCGTACAGCGTCGCCGCCGACGGCCCCTTCACGATCTCGACGTCCTCGATGGTTTGCGGATCGATGTCGCCCAGGCGGCTGAAGTTGCTCCCGCCATTGTCAAAGGAGCTGGAGCTGTTGTTCGAATTCATGCGGATGCCGTCGATGATGTAGATCGGATCGTTATCGAGGCTCACGCTGCTCACGCCACGAATGCGGATGCGCTGTCCCGACCCGGTCTGCCCACCGCTCTGCACCATGACCCCAGGGACACGGGAGTTGAGGACATCGGCCACGTTGCGAATTGGCGCTGTCTGGGTCACCGCAGCGACGTCCACCTGACCGACCGTGTTGCCGAGTTCCTCTTTCCGCTGCGTGCCCGTCGCCGTCGTCACGACTTGTTCGAGCTGCACGACGGTAGCCACCAACCCGAAGTCCTGTGCAGCCGTTTGGCCGTCCGTGATTTGAACGGATTTCTTCTGCTCGACGTAACCCACGCGCATTACGCGGAGCTCCGCGGTGCCTGCCGGCACTCGGCGAATCACGTACTTGCCATCCGGTCCCGTGATCGCAAAAAAAGAACTGCCGATCAGGATTACCCGAGCCTCCTGAATGGGAGCGCCGCCGGCGCTCGCGGTGACCGTCCCGCTGATCGTGCCCTGGGCTGCGGCAATCGCTGTCGCGGACGCAAGAAGTCCCGTCGACAGTGCGCAGGCCAGGAGGCGCTGTGGCCTAAGTGAAATCATGAACCGCCTCCCTATGGGGTTGGAAGGAATTACGGCATGCGCTCGAATGGCGCATTCGCATGGCGACCAGGCCTGAAACAGGGCTCGAGGGAGCCCTGCCTTACGAAACCCTAACGCGCCATGCTGTGTTGGAGCCTATCGGGCGACTAACTCACGCGGCCGCCGAGTGATTCCAGAAGACGGAAGATTAACTCTGTCTCTCTAGGCCGGGTCACTCAAACGGCTTGTAAGGCAAGCGTCAATTCTGCGTCCTAACGTGCCGAGTCGCAACCCGATCGTCCCGCGCGCCTAGCGATGACCTCACGAGACTAGCCGGCTCCCTGCCGAGGCGTGTGCGATGCCCGACTCATGCGTAAGGCGTCCGAGGCAGGATTCGATGGGCAGTCGGCCTAAAAAGATTATCGGAGTTCGCATTTTCGATGTCGAGCGACGCATCGGGCGTGGCCTGCTCGCTCGCACCTGATCCGACTGATCGGGCGTCCTCGTTAGGCTTGCATTTGGGATCTTAACGGAATTCTGGGGAAGGCGAGAGATCGAGCCTCGAGAGCTGTCGCGTTTCCCTAAGAAATTCCCTGATGATCCTTGCTTTGTCATCGGCGATGCGTCGAGCTGTGCGCCGGCACCAACCCGGGTTGCCCTGGTCCGCGCGACCGGTATGATCAAGCCAGCGACAATTCACCAATCACCAGCCATCGACCACATGGCGGGCAAACTCGGATTTCGGATACTCCCAGCTCCGCCGCGGCTGAACGATGGCATCATCGCGCGCTTCAAGGGGACCGCCAGCGCGAATGTCGCCGATGCGATGGGGCGATTCAACTTCATGGATCCGGGAATCAGGTCACGGAGCGGATTCCCGCTCTGCGGTCCGGCCGTGACCGTGCTCTGTCGCCCCGCGGACAACCTGATGGTTCACAAGGCGCTCGATGTCGCGCAGCCGGGCGACGTCGTCGTCGTGAACACGGTCGGCAATACGACGACCGCGGTGTTCGGTGATCTGATGTGTCGCACCGCGGCCGCGAAGAAGCTTGGCGGTATCGTCGTCGATGGCGCGATTCGCGACGTCGAGGGAATCGCAAGACTGCATTTCCCGGCGTTCAGCCGGGTGGTCACGCCCGGCAGCTGCGACAAGGATGGACCCGGCGAGCTCAACGTTCCAATCGCTTGCGGCGGCGTCGTTGTCATGCCAGGTGACGTCATCGTGGGCGACGACGACGGTGTCGCCGTCGTTCCGCGCGATCACGCCGAAGAAGTCCTTCGCCTGCTCGACGAGTTGCTGGACCGCGAGCGAAAACGCGTCGCCGAGATCAACGACGGGATGCTCATTCGCGGTGACGTCGACGATCTCCTGCGGCGGAAGGGCGTGATCGCGTGACATCGCTCGGTCCGGACGACAGCCCCTATCTCTTGATGACGCCAGGTCCCACGCGCGTGCCCGAGCGCGTGCGACGCGCTGGCGCGCGCGCGATGATGCATCATCGCACGCCGCAGTTCTCCGCCGAGCTGTCGGAGATGCTCGAGTTGATCCGGCCGATATTCGGCACCCGACAGCCGGTGCTGCCAGTTCATACGACGGGACGCGGCGCGCTCGAAGCGACGCTCTGCAATCTCCTCTCGCCCAGCGACGCGATCATCGCTTGCTGCAACGGCGCTTTCGGCGAGATGTGGGCGAAGATTGCCGAGACGTACGGTATCGGCGTACATCGCCTTGCACAGGACTGGGAAGATGATGTCGATCCCAACGAGATTGCGGAGTTGCTCGACGCTGATCGCGCGATTCGCGCGGTGCTCGTCGCCTATTCTGACACGTCGACCGCGGTGCGCAATGACGTCGCGGCCATCGCCCGCGTCGTGTCCAAAAGCAACGCGATGCTGTTCGTCGACGGAGTGTCCGCGTTAGGCGGGATGCCGTTCGCCTTCGATGAATGGGGCGTGGACGTCGTGATCACGGCGTCGCAGAAGTGTCTGATGTCGAGTCCTGGACTCGCCTTCGCGGTTCTCAGTGAGCGTGCCTGGAAAGCAACGGAATCCGCCCGATTGCCACGCAGCTACTGGGACTTCCGGCCAATCCGCGAAACACTCGGCAAGCCGCGTCCTGAGACGCCGGGCACGACGCCGGTGCATCTCCTTCTCCAGGTCACTGAGGCGCTGCGCATGATTCACGAGCAGGGGTTTGACTCGGTGCTGCGTCGCCACGCGACCAATGCCTCCGCGGTCAGGCATGGCATCGCGCAACTGGGGCTCGAGTTGCAGTGCCCGGGACTCAGCGCGCTGTCGCCAACGGTCACGGCAATCGCCCTCCCCGATTCGATGACTCCGAGGATCCTTCGCGAAGGGATGAAGACGCGCGGCATTCTCACGGGCGCGGCGATGGGCAAGTTCGAGCCGCGCGGCTTCCGCATCGGCCACATGGGTGACATCCGACTGGAAGACGTCGAGCGGACGTTGGCGGCACTCGCTGAGGTAGTGGCGACGTCACCCAACGACGCGGAGCCTGCTCGACGATGAGGCTGGAGACGAAGATCGCGCTCGGTCTGGCGGGCGGCGCGATCGTCGGCATGCTTGCTCGGGCGCCGGGGCCCGCCGCGTCGGGACTCAGCCGCGTCGTGATTGCCGCCGAGCCGCTGGGGACAATTTTCATCCGGCTCGTGACGATGGTGGTGGTGCCGCTCGTGATCGCGAGTCTGTTTGTGAGTGTTGCATCGCTGGGTGACGTGAGACGACTCGGGGCGATCGGCGGCAAGACGCTGGCATATTTCGCATTTTCGACGTTCATCGCTGCGGCTCTTGGGCTCACCGTCGCGGTGCTCTCTCCCGTTGGCGTGAACGTCGATCCGGCGATGCGCGCGACGCTGGCGAATCAGCCACCGGCGACCGAGGCGGTGGCGGCTGCGCCCGGATTGGTCACCACCATCGTCGAGCTGGTGCCGCAGAATCCGATCGCCGCGGCGGCGCAAGGCGATTTGCTGCCGTTGATCATCGCGGTCTGCATCTTCGGCGCGGCGGCAACCATCCTGCCGATGAATCGACGCGAGCCGCTCGTCGCGTTCTTCGCGGCCGTGAACGACGTCTCGATGGTTGTCGTCCGGTGGTTGATGTGGCTCGCGCCGCCCGCGGTGTTTCTCCTCGTCGCCGGCGCGATTGCGCGCACCGGGGCGGGATTGCTCCTCGGACTCGTTGGATTCGCGCTCGTGGCGGTGGTCGCAATGGCGATTTTCATCGTCACGACGCTCCTGCCCGCGCTTCATTTTGGCGCGCGCGAGCGCCTAACGAGCTTCCTGCGCGGGGCGTCCGACGCGCTGCTCCTCGCCTTCTCGACCGCGTCGTCGAGTGCGACGCTGCCGGTGAGCATGGAAGCAGCGACGGCACGGCTCGGCGTCTCGAACGAGGTTGCGAGTTTTCTGCTGCCGGCGGGTGCTACTCTCAACAAGAATGGCTCGGCGATCTACAAAGCAGTGACCGCGGTCTTTCTCGCACGGCTCTATGGAATGGAACTGGGCTCTGGAGCGATGCTGGCGGTCGTACTGGCATCGACGGCGGCCGCATTCGCCGGCGCTGGCGTGCCTGGCAGCTCCCTCGTGACGACGCTCATCGTTCTCGATGCGATCGGACTTGGCTCGCACGCGGCGGCCGGAATCGCGCTCGTGGCGGCCGTGGACCGGCCCCTCGATATGTGTCGCTCGCTCGTGAACACGATGAGCAATCTCGTGGGATCGATGTGGATCGATCGAAGTCAGATTCCGTTGGGCGCGTCGATGACAGCGGTGCCCGACCTTTCGATGTGGCAACTTCCGCATCTCGACGTCGACGGCGAGTCCAGGGCCGAGCCTTCGGCGACGACCGATCCGCGGTGAGCGTCTCGATGTCGGGCGAGAAAACCATCAGCGAGAAAATCCTGTCTGAGCACGCGCACTGCGACGCGCGTGCTGGCGATGTCGTTGTCTGCGACGTCGATCTCGTGCTCGGCACCGACGCTTCGGCGCCAATGGCGATCGATTACTTCGAGCGCATGGGTGGTGAACGGATCTTCGATCCGGCGCGGGTGATGTTCGCGCTCGACCATTACGCGCCGCCCTCCAGCGCGACGACCGCGGCCTTTCATGATCGCGTTCGTGCGTTCGCGCGACGACATGGCATCGAGGTGCACGAGGTTGGTGCAGGTATCAGTCATCAGATTGCGGTCGAGCGGGGACGAGTCCTTGCGGGCGATCTCGTGATTGGCGCTGACAGCCATACCGTCACCGCGGGTGCGCTCGGTGCGTTCGCGACAGGAGTAGGGTCGTCGGACATCGCCGCGGCGATGATCACGGGAAGGGTCTGGCTGCGCGTCCCCGAGACGATCAAAGTCGAGCTCAGGGGCAAGCGGGCGACGGAGCTCACCGCGAAGGACATCGCGCTCGCGCTCGTCACCGAGTTGGGAGCGGAGGGCGCGAACTACGAAACACTCGAGCTCCATGGTGAAGCGTTAGGCACGCTCAGCCTCGAGGAACGTCTCGTCCTCTCCAACCTTGCGGTCGAAGCAGGAGCCAAGGCAGCGATTATCCCGCACGACGACATGACCGCTACGTATCTCTCCGGCCGAACCGATCGCCAGCCGCTGGCGGTCGAACCGGATCGACGTGCTCGTTATGCGCGAACGATCGTCGTCGATCTCGCGCGTCTCGAGCCAGTCGTCGCACTGCCTCACGCCCCTTCGAATGTCATCGCGCTCGACGAGGCGATAGGCACTCCGATTCACATGGTGTTCCTCGGCACGTGCACCGGTGGACGCGTGTCTGATTTCCATGCGGCGCTGGCCGTGCTCGAGCGAGGTGGCAGCCGCATCGCGACTGGAGTTCAGCTCGTCGCCACGCCCGCATCGCGCGAGGTGTACTCTTGTCTCCTGGAGGATGGAACGCTCGCGAAGCTCACGGATATGGGAGCAGTGATCACGACGCCTGGCTGCGGCGCCTGTTGCGGCACCAGCGGCGCGATTCCCGGTGACGACATGAACGTGCTCTCCACCGCAAATCGCAACTTCAAGGCGCGCATGGGCAACCCGACAGCTTCGATCTATCTCGCGTCGCCGGAGGCGTGCGCCGCGGCGGCTCTTACCGGTCGGATCACCGATCCAACCTCCATCGGATAGCGCTTGACCAGCGCGCTCGAGTTGACTGGCCGAGCCCGCCGATTGGGCGACGACGTCAACACAGACTATATCATTTCGTCGACACGCAAGAAGGACACGCTCGACGAGAGGGTACTCGCGCGCTACCTGCTCGAGACGCTCGATCCTCACTTCGCCGCGACGGTGCAAGCCGGAGACATCCTCGTCGCAGGCCGCAACTTTGGTTGCGGTTCGGCCATGGAGATCGCCGTCACGGTCATTCTCGCCGCCGGCATACGCGCCGTGGTTGCCGAAAGCTTTTCGCGGACGTTTTATCGCAACGCAATCAACAATGGGCTGGTGCCTATCGAGTGTGACACGGCGGGCATCTCTGAGGGCGATCCGATCGTCGTTAGGTTCGGGACGGACGTTGCGGAGGTCGAAAATGCTCGAAGCGGCGTGAGGACCCGAGCATTGCCGATGCCGGCCCTCATGCTGGGAATCCTGTGGAAAGGCGGATTGGTGGCATATGTTCGAGAACACGGTGGCCTATGACGCTGGGTTCCTCGCTGCATCACGCGATCATAGCAGTCTCGTTCTGTGCAACGGCAGCCCGTGCGCAGTCCGTGGGACGCATGATCGGCTACGACGTCCTCCACGCCGGCGGTGACATCGTCGGCACGTGGGCCGCGCCCTTTCACTCAACCACAAAAGATTGGGTGACCGCCGGACTCGTCGTGCTCGGCAGCGCTGCGATCTCACCGTTCGACGACAACATCGACAATTGGTTCGTGCGGAATCACGACAGTGCCGTTTGGTCCGTGCTCGGTGAATTTCGTGAGGGCGGCCACGCATTCGCCGGCAAGACGATCACGCCTGTCGCTGCCGGCGTGTACGTCGTCGGTCTCGTGACGAAGCGCCGCGGGATTCGCGACGGCGTGTGGGGTTGCGTTGCCGCGTACGCAGCGGAGAGCGTCGTGCGCTCACAGGTCATGTATCGGCTGATTGGACGCGAACGGCCGGATAGCCTTCGCAGCGAGCATGTGCTCGTGCCCAGCACGCGGGGCGACCAATACAAATTCTCCTTTCCCGGCGGCAATGCGTGGGGAAAGCATTCGCTTCCGGCCGGCCACGTCGCCAACGTGACCGCCTGCGCGGCGTTTCTGAGCCATCGCTTTGACAATCCGTACATCACAGTGCCGGCCTATGCGATCGCCGTTGGAGTGGGTGTCGGCCGCATGGTGGATCGTCGCCATTGGACTTCGGACACGATACTCGGAGTGGTGTTCGGTTATGCGGTCGGCAAGGAAGTCGGGCTCCGGTCGCTCGAGCGTCGTCAGCGCGATGATGACGGTCCCGGTGCGAGCAACCATGGTGGCCTATTCCTCGGCGGCGGTGACGCTGGAGTGCTCATCGGTTGGAGAACGACGTTCTGACCCCAATGGACCGTTGAGACTATCGCGCCTCGACAACGGTCGGCTCATCGCTTGCCCACTTCGCCGGCAGCATGGCTGCCGGGTCGTTGCGCGTTTGCTCATCATGGTTCGTTGCCGCGTGCGGGTTGCTCACCGCCGCGCGGCCCGCAATTGGCCAATCGGTGGCAAAGATGATTGGCGACGATGTAGGTCACGCCGCCAAAGACATGCTGGCAACATGGAAGTCTCCATTCACCGCGTCGGCAAACGATTGGTGGATGGCCGCGTCGGGCGTTGCGATCGCCGTGGTCGTGTCACCGGCAGACGTGCAAGTCGATCGCTGGTTCCTCGAAAACCGCGAGAGCTCCGCCTGGTCGCCACTGAGGGCTCTTCGCGAAGAGGGGCCAGCATTCAGCGGAAGGACGATCACGCCCGTTGTCGTCGGTCTGTACGCGATCGGTCTTGCCACGAAAAACACCGGAATCCGCGACGGCGTATGGGGCTGTGCCGCCGCGTACGGAGCGGAAAGCATCGTGCGGACGCAGGTCTTTTATCGAATCATCGGACGCGAGCGCCCCGACAGCGCGCGTGGCGATCATGACGAACAGCCAAGCGAGCACGGCGACCAGTACCAGCTCGAGGTACCGGCGTCGAAGGCGTGGGGCGACCATTCATTTCCGGCTGGGCACGTCGCGAACGTCGCGGCGTGCGCTTCGTTTCTGACGTATCGGTTCAACAGCCTCGCCGTCGCGATTCCAGCGAACGCAATCATGGCCGGCGTAGGCATCGGCCGCATGGTTGACCGCCGACACTGGAATTCCGATACGCTGCTCGGCGCGTTGTTCGGTTATGCCATCGGCAAGGAGGTCGCACTGCAGTCGTCGAATCGGCAACAGGGAAGGTCGAGCGCAACGGCGAATAGGCTCGTGATTGCCTGGCAGACGACGTTCTAGCGAGCCGTCAAATCTTACGTCTTTCGAACACGGGCCTCGAGGCGCGCGCCGTAGTATGCGGACATGTCGAGTGCGCTCAATCGCCGTGACTTTCTGTCAGTGGGTCTCACCGCGCTGGGCGGGTTGGCGATCGGCCTTCGCTTCGAGCCGGAGACCGCCGAAGCGAGCACGGCTCACTCCTGGGCGCCTAACGCTTTCCTGCGCGTCGAACGCGATTCGACGATTGTCGTTGTCGTACCCCGACCCGAGATGGGACAGGGCTCACGGACGTCAATCGCAATGCTCGTCGCGGAGGAGCTGGACGCTGACTGGAAGCAGATTCGCGTCGAGCAGGCCGATCTCGATGAGGCTCGGTACGGTCCGCAGTACGCGGGCGGCAGCGCGGTCGTGCGCACGTCATGGCTGCCGTTACGGCGCGCCGGTGCAACGGCGCGGGCGATGCTCGTTAGGGCGGCAGCGGATCGCTGGCGTGTTCCGGTCGAGCAATGCGTCGCACGAGACGGCAGTGTGCGACACTCGAGCAGTGGACGAACCGCGTCGTATGGCTCGTTGGCCGCCGTCGCCAGCACGCTGCAACCGCCGACCGATGTACGACTCAAGTCACGCCACGAGTTTCGCATTATTGGAACGCCCCGCGGCGGCCTCGACGTTCCCGCTATCGTGACGGGACGCGCCACCTTCGGCATCGATCTTCGAATACCCGGAATGCTCTTCGCGTCGATCGAACGCAGCCCCGTGTTCGGTGGACGCGTGATTCGCATCGACGACGCGGCAGCGCGAGGACTGCCCGGTGTCCGCGCGGTGATCCCGATCGACGCGGATGCACTCCCGGAGTTCGAGAAGAATAGCCCGAAGATGCCGAACGGCGTCGCCGTGCTCGCGGATTCGACGTGGGCGGCGTTGCAGGGCCGGCGTGCGCTGTCGATCGAATGGAATACACGTGGCGGGGAGACCGAGAGCTCGACCGCGATGCACGAGCAGGCGATGCAGATCGCCGTTGGCGCGCCGAAGCTCGTCAGGCGCAACGACGGGAGCTTCGATGACGCATTCGCAGTCGCCGCGCTCAAGCTCGAGGCTGTGTACGAAGTGCCGCTCCTGGCGCATGCGACGATGGAGCCGATGAATTGCACCGCACGTGCCGATGGCAAGCGACTCGAAGTTTGGGCGCCGACGCAGAACCCAGAAGGCGCCCGGCGCGCGGCCGCAGTCGCCACAGGTCTCTCGCCTAACGACATAACGGTGCACGTCGTCCGCATGGGCGGTGGGTTCGGCCGGCGCTTCTATGCCGATTTCGTCGCCGAGGCCGCGTATCTCGCGAAGGCGATCGGCAGACCGGTGCAGGTCATCTTCACCCGCGAAGACGACATGCGCCACGGATTCTTTCGGCCCGCCGGATATCACCTGATGCGTGCGGGCCTCGATAGCGATGGGCGCATCGTCGCCTGGTCCCAGCATCTCGTCAATGCATCGCGCGGGCACTACCTGCGCTGGAGTCCCGGAGCGAATCAGAGCGAGCTGCTCGATCCTGGAGAGCTGGAACCATACGACCTGCCGGCGAGCGTTGTGCCGAACATGCGCATCGGCTACACCGCCCTGCAGTCGAAGATTCCGCGCGGCCAGTGGCGCGCCGTCGAGCCATCGGCGACG
>DATEGN010000412.1:0-4220 GCA_035280125.1 Gemmatimonadaceae bacterium
GACGAGAAACGCCGTTGCCCTCCAGAGCGTGCGTGCCGGCGTCGGTCCGGCGGCTCCGGCAAGCGCTCCGAAAATGATTCCCGCGGCGAAATAGGTGAGACTCGCGCCCACGACTCGAGTCAGCCACCGATCGCGGTGCTCGTTCATATGCCCTTGACGAGTGAGAGGTCCCTGCAATAGAGTACTTTGCATCATAAAGACAAGAGCCGCGATCCCGATGCGTACGTCGACGGAATGGCTTCGATACTTCGAGAGTAATGCGCGGCAGCTCCTCGACATCCCGTGGGATCACGGCCCGGAGCTGACCGATGCCGAGGTCACCGCAGTCGGCCCGTCGATCGCGGAGTTTCAGCGCGGGGAGAGCGGGGAAGGACGTCACCTGATTCAGTATGCGCGCGCGTACGGCGAGCACACCGGTGACGGAGACTATGTGCCCGCTGTCGTGCTCTTCATTCGCGAGGAGCAGCGGCACGCTCGCGATCTCCGCCGAGTGCTCGAGCTGCACCACATCGCACTCGCGCGCGCCAGCTTTGCTGACGCCGTGTTTCGGCGCCTTCGAAATGTTTTCGGCTCGCTCGAGGTCTCGATCGCGGTTCTCATCACCGCGGAGCTGATGGCACAGGTGTACTACGAAGCACTGCGCCAGGCGACCGGCGCGACGATCCTGCGACGTTTATGTGAGCAGATACTCAACGATGAAGCGCGGCATGTCGAGTTTCAGGCGGAACGGCTCGGCATGGTGAGAGCGCGCCATGGCGCGATGCGGTACCTGGTCACGATGTCACTTCAGCGGAGCCTTTTCGCCGGTACCAGCGTTGTCGTCTGGCTGGTGCATCGACACGCGCTTCGTCGCGGAGGATATCCGTTCTCACGCTTCTGGACGGAGGCCTGGCGGTGCTTCGCTGAGGCGTTCGCGATCAGCGCGGCAGTCAAACAGATCGCGCGCGATCCCGACTATCATTCCGAGCGCTGCGCCTCTTCGAGTGCAGATCCCTCGTCGCTTCGCTCCTCGGGACGAGAGCCATTACGCTCTCACTGACGCGACCTGGACCGAGGCTAGCCCTTCACGCGCATTGAGTCCTCGCCCGACGACGGTCACGATCGGCAGCGCAACGAATGGAATGTGAGCGACGAGCTGGATGAACCACCGGAGGGTGATCGACGGCGGCCTGCCTGTGGCGAGAGGAATCACGACGATTGACATCACGATCCAGATCGAAGGCCCGTAGAGGGCGGCGACGGCGAGAATGCCACCGGGCGTCGCGATGATTCGCTGGATGGCCGGTATCGATTTGGCCAGCGTGAGAAAGACAGCCGACCAGGTGAACGCCACGCACACGTGGAGGGCGAGTCCGGCGACGATCGTTCGCGTGCCGCCTTGCAATGCCGAAGGCCCGAGTACCACGGACGCGACGCCTTGCCAGAGTCGCGCGAAAGTGGACCCGTAGGCGAAAACGCTGAGGCAGCTGGCAAAAGTGAAATCGATCACCGCGATCGTGAGCCAGGTGCGCAGGAGTAGTGAAAGAGTGCGGGAATTCATGACGGCGAATATCTCGTGCATTCGGCGAAACGGCCATCTCGCGGGGGCAAATTGCGTTGACAGCCGTCGAACGGTTTTCTGAAAGTGATGAACCGATAATGTCGGGAATCGGGAAAGTCGCTTCTCGGACCAGTGATTCGCGTGCGGCTCGTCGTTGAACGCGGAGACTGATGAGAGCGCCCGCGGCACGTTGCTCCAGGCGCGATCGTTCCGGGCGGAGTACGTCGCCTGTTCCCCGCTCACCCTGATTCACGTGATGTGAAGGTCGTTGCCGAAGTGAACGAGCGACAGCTTTCGTGCGACTGATCGCGATGCGGCGTTTGTCCACGACGTGCTGTACAGAGGAACTCGCCCGAGATCGCGCACGGCGGTTGCCCAGGCAGCAGCTGCCTGCGCCGCGTAGCCGCGGCCTCGATACTCCAGGGCTGTGTCGACGCCGGCCTCGTCGGCTTCATCGGTGATCCGCACGCTCGCACAGATCGAAATCGCCTTGCCATCCACGACGACCACCACCATCGGTTGGCAAGTCGATACGTCCGGGATCCACGCCGGAAGCAACGCGTCGAGGAGTGGCGCCATCGATGCGCCGACAATTGTCGTTTCTCCTAACCGCGGGAGACGAGCCGGAAAGGTGAACGCTGGACCGGTCCAGGTCTTGTTCACCGGCGCGTAGCACCCGACGATGCGCTCGTACCGCGCCGCGGACGGCGGCATGGCGAGGTCGGCGAGCTCTCCATCGTCCGCCGCCGCCAACGCTGCTCGCAATGCGCTGGTGACGTCATGTCGGAAGCGTCGCACGCAACCATCAGTGGTTGCGCCGATATAAAATCGAGGCGCCGGCGCGCCGCCGCCGGCGGCCTCGTTCACGCACAGGAGGTCCCCCGCCGCGTCGTGCGTGTACAACGCGTCGATGTGCATCCGCATCAAGTCACGTGGCGCGACAGCCGCGGGCATTCCTCGTTAGGTGAGATTAGACGTCGACGAGCTCCAGCTCTTGCTCGTGCGCCACGCTGTCGCCCGCCCGTTCTTTGTCGACGTCGTGATCGTGATACCAGTCGTCATGTGGCGACCTGGCGTGGCACAGCAAGCACTGCGTAACGAGCCACTGCTTGTGACATCCGGGACAACATGCATGTGTCTCGAAAGTATTCCAGACGGTAAGGCAGCCGGGAGTGCACATCCAGCGATCCTGCGGGCCTGGAGCCCATTCGCACTTCGGGCAGTAGATGGAGGTCGCCAAAGCTCACCTCGTCTCGACAAGAAGCTAGGAGCCCACGCGCCCTCGCGTGCACTCGAATGAAAATACCCGCCAGTTGTTGGGCGGTGCCGCGACCTTGGATTCACTCGCCGTGCCTTTCGAGTACTCCGCGACGACGTCGCGCCAGAACGCGAGCGCCCCGCTGTTACTCTCGAGCACACGCACGGTCCACTTTCCTGCAAGGAGATTCCACAAGAGGTAGGCGGCGGCACGCCCGACGCCGGCGCGGCGGTGCCGCCGAATCACGAAGAATTCCGCGACGTCGAGGACGTCAGGATCTGGCACAACCGGCGAGCCACGAGTCGCCAACACGAACCCCGCGGGCCTGCCGTCACAGCGAATGACGAACGCGAACCGCCGTTGCGCGTCGGACCAATAGAGCGGCAGGCGTTCGTAGCCGTACCGTCCGTCGTGTCCGAGCTCCACCTGGGGAAAGACATCACTCAAATCGTGGATGTACAACTGAAGCAGATTCGACAGCAACGGCGAATCCGACGCGATCGCCGGATCGAGCTTCACGACACGACCCGCTTCCTGCGTCACGTTAGGCAGAGCGAAGTGCGCCGAGCGGATCGACGCGGCTCGCTCGGCTCGCGGGGACCCATACGGCGATGAGTGCGATCACGGCGAGCAGTACCGGTACGCCCACGAACACCACCGGGTCCCGGGCCTCGACGCCAAATAAAAGAGTGCTCATGTAGCGAGATAGGCCGTAGGCCGAGGCGAGGCCGATAATGACGCCAATGAGCGCCAACCGCATGCCCTGCACGACGACCATCGTTCGGACCGCACCGGGTTGCGCGCCCAAAGCGAGTCGGACGCCAATCTCGCGCGTACGCTGCTGAACCGCGTACGCCATGACGCCATAAATCCCGATCGCCGCGAGCGCGAGCGCCGAGAGAGCAAACACGGTCATGAGCAAAGTATTAAAACGCGTCCGGGAGGTCGAGCGCGAAACAATCTGACTCATCGAGCGAATGTTGGCGACCGGCAGTCCAGTTGCCTTTCGGAGCTCTTCCTGCACAGGGGCGCTGAGCGCGAGTGGTGTGACCCTCGTTTGTATCACCCAGGAGATTGGCGCGATGGGCATGTTCAGCGCGTTGACCACGTCGGGTACCTGGGCCTGTGGCACGAACGCCTTCGGCTGCGCCTCCTGGTTCAACCCGTCATCGCGGCTATCGGCAACGATGCCGATGATCTGCCGATCGGGCTCGGTGGCAAATTCCTTCATGCCGCCACGGCCAATGGTGATGAACGCGTTCAGAGGACTGCCCGTCTTCCAGAACTGTTTCGCCATTGCTTCGTTGATGACGACGACCGGAATACCGCCTTCACGATCCGCGTCTGTAAAGTCGCGACCGCGAAGAAGCGGCATTCGAACCGTTTCGAAATAACCGGGCACGATCGTATTGACGAACACCA
>DATEGN010000413.1:0-5818 GCA_035280125.1 Gemmatimonadaceae bacterium
TCGCATTTATGAAAATGGTAATTTCTCCGACCGTTCGCGCGGTGACGATTGGCCGCCTTGCACTCCCGGGCCGGTGCGTGTGGTTGCTTCGGTGAGTGGTGGCGACATCCTCAGGCTCCGCACGTACGCTGGTCCGCGCCGCGCGGGGGACTCTCCGCCGCGTGACCTTGGCATCGTACCGGTCAGTGAGGCCACTGACTTTCTCGCGCGCCTCATCGAGCAGGCGCACGGCCGTGCGGCGAATGACGCCGTTCTGCCATTCGTCCTCGCCGATAGCATCACCCCGTGGCCGACGCTGCTCCGTTTCGCTCGCGACGAGCAGCTCTCGCGTGGCCTCCGAAGCAACGTCGCCTTCTGGCTGGCGCGAGGCGCGACGGCCAAGCTTGGTCTCGCCGATCGTAATGAAGACGACGACGACGATGTGCGGTCGAGTGCGGTGTTCGCACTCTCTCAACAGCCAAAAGAGACCGCTATCCCCGAGCTCATCGAGGTTGTGCGTCACGCGCCTCATCCCGCGGCACGCGCACAGGCGCTCTTCTGGCTGGGCCAATCTGGCGATCGCCGTGCAATCGACTTGCTCGACGAGATTCTACGTCGGCGCTAATCGAGATTTGGGGAAAGACGGACAGCTCGCTTAGCCGAGGAGAAGGAACGCGTCGTAAAGAGCATGCGTCCAGGCCGTGATGCCAAAGCCGCGTAGCAGATACAACGCGCTGAACGCCACACCACTGATCGCTCGGAACGTGAACGACGTTAGGCTGAACGGATCGCCAAACGGCCCGACGTAGTGAAACGCTGAAAAGATCAGCGCGCCCACGATCGTCGCGAACACGCCCGCGCCCTTCACGCCAAAACCGAAGACGACGCGCCCAAGCGCGGCCAGCGCCGAGACGAGCAGCACGCGAAAGAGCAGTTCCTCATAGAGACCCGCGCCGAGCGAGAGCATCAGCTTCGTCGGCCAGCTCATATGTGCAATTGGACCGGGTGCCACGGCGAGCATCGAGAGCACGTGCAGCGAACCGAGCAGCTTCGTTGTGAGCGTTCCGATGACGACTCCGAAGATCGCCGCAAGCGCGATCGCCTCGGCCAGCATTCCTCCGAAAATGACCGGACGAATGCCCTGGCTCGTACGTTTGATGTCGCGCGCCACGAACCAGATCCCGATCGCGATCACAGACGCAATGAAGATCAGCGGACCATTGCGTCCGGCCACGGCAATGAAGGCTTCCTTGAGCAGGACGTCGGCGCCATTACGAATTTGTGACGCGCTCGTTGGACCCGAGAGCGCTGCAGCCAGGGCCTCGTACGCGATGAGGAGTGGAAGCGCAAACACCACGCTGTAGCGTGGTGCGCGGCTCACGTCGAAGTAGGAGCCGCGTTTCGTGAAGGAGAGCAGGCGCGATGGCATCAGCGACCACTACGTTCGGTGACCACGCCAGGTTCTAGCGACTTGCATCGTCGGCGCTTGGCGTTGCGGAACGTCGCGCCTCCGACTAGGGTACGGAAGTACGCTTTGGATTGCTGTTCGGATCCGAGATGTTCAACCCTAAAAGCGAGGAGGTGATCCATTGTCTAATATTTCGGCTTCCAGCTTGGGTCACGTGAACGCGTAAGACGATCACTTCTACCGGTCCCTGACCCAAGCGGAACCGGTGATCCTCGTGGGGGCTGGTTGACACAGAGCATCCACGGGATCGGAAAAGGGCTGGCAGCTTCGGACTGCCGGCCCTTTTCGTTTATCAACCATCGAGGTCAGTGGCCTGTGCTGCCAAAGCCGCCAGCGCGCTCCGTCGAAATCGTGACGCTACCAGCGACAAAAGGCAGCACTTCATAGCGCTGCAACACCATCTGCGCGATGCGCTCTCCGTGTTCGATCGCCAGCGGCTGAGACGTCGTGTTACGCACGATCACCCGCCATTCATCGGGAAAATCGCTGTCGACGGTCCCCGGCGCATTCGGAATCCCGAGTCCCTTCTTGAAGGCGGCGCCGCTGCGTGGACGAATCTGTGCTTCATAGCCAAGCGGCAGATGAGCCTTGAATCCCAAGGGAATCAACGCCATCGCGCCGGCTGCGAGAGTCACGCGGCTCGAGCCATTCGTCGACTCGGCCGGGATCTGCCACTGACGAGTTCCGTCGGAGCAATCGATCGTGCGCTCTCGGAGATATGCAAATAGATCGTACCCGGCGGAGCCCTGCGTCGCACGCCTCGGTCGCTGTGCATCTTCGTGCAGCAACTCGATGACGATGGCCTCGCGAGCACTTCCATGGTCCGTCGCGTGACTGTGCCCGAGCGTCTGTTCGGTCTGTTCGATTGGCATAGACGCGAACTCTAGACGTGCCGAGGTCTCACGTCCATCGTCGAGTTCACCTTGCCGGCGATGCATCTGCGGCATAGGCTCCGCGCATGATCGCTCTCCTCCTTGCCGCGCAAATCCTGCAAGCCGCCAGCGATACGGCTGGGCTCATGACGCCCGGTGTCTCGCGCGCACTCGCGACGCGGCGCTCGTCGCAAATCAGCGATGTTCGCTATCGGCTCGACCTCGATGTGAGCCGGCCCGACACGGCGCGCGGCGTCGTTCACATCTCCTTTCGCTTGAAATCGCCGGGCGACGTCATCGTCGATTTCCGCGGCCCGTCCGTGAGCAGCGTCGTCGTCAACGCTGCGCCGACCCAACTCGAATGGAACGGCGCGCATATTCGATTGCCGGGGCGCCTCCTGAAAGCGGGCCAGAACACCTTCGACGCGCCGTTCACGACGCCAATTGCCCCGGCCGGCGCACCGATCATTCGCTTTCATGACGAGACCGACGGCCACGATTACCTCTACACGCTGCTCGTTCCCTCGGATGCCGAGGCGCTCTTTCCCTGCTTCGACCAACCCGACCTCAAGGCGCGTCTCCAACTTCAGCTCGTCGTGCCTAACGGGTGGAGCGCCATTGCGAATGGACGTCAGATCACTCCATCGGGCTCCAACGAAATCCGCTTTGCCGAAACTGATCCGCTTCCGACCTATCTCTTCGCCTTCGCCGCCGGGCCCTACGCTCGATTCGTCGGTGGCCCCCGATCGACGCCCCTCCTCGTGCGGGCATCGCGCGCGCGCGAGGTCGAAGTCGACTCACTGCAGAACCAGGTAGCGTCCGCGTTAGGCTCCCTGGAGCGCTATTTCGGCATTCCCTATCCGTTTCAGCAATTTCAGTATATGCTCGCTCCGGCCTTTCCGTTCGGCGGCATGGAGCATCCCGGCGTCACGATGTTCAATGAGGAATCGTTCATCTATCGCGAGCCTCCGACTCTCAATCAGCGGCTTGGCCGGCGCGCCACGATCTACCACGAGGTCGCGCACCAGTGGTTTGGCGACGATGTCACAATGGAGTGGTTCGATGATCTCTGGCTGAAGGAAGGCTTTGCCACCTACATGGCGGCCAAGATGCAGGACATCGAGCACCTCCCGAACCCATGGATGTCGTTTTACCTCCGCAACAAGCCGGCGGCCTACGACGTCGACCTCACCGCCGGCACCACGCCCATCTGGCAGCAGCTCGGCAATCTCGACCAGGCGAAGAGCAACTACGGCGCTATCGTCTACAACAAGGCGCCCGGCGTTCTCAAGCAGCTCAACTATCTCGTCGGTGATTCCGCGTTCCGCGTTGGTGTTCACGATTTTCTCACCACGCATCGATACGGCAACGCCACGTGGCGCGATCTACTTGCCGCCATCGGGCACGCCGCGCATCAGCCGCTCGACGACTGGGGCAGGCAATACATCCTTCGCCCGGGAATGCCGATCGTCGAGCAGCGGCTCGATGTGGCGAACGGAAAAATCACGCGTCTCGAGTTGATCCAGCGCCCGGCGCAGCCGAGTATGTCGGGGAGCGCGCCGTGGCCGATTCGCACGCAGGTTGCCCTCGTGAAGCGCGGCACGAAGCCGACGCTGTTACCGGTGGTGCTGCGGGGCGATACCACGAACGTGCGCGAAGCGATTGGCCTTCCCGCTCCCGATTTCGTCTTTGCTAATGCCAATGACTACGCATATGCGCTCGTGCTCCCCGATAGCGCGAGCGCGACGTGGCTCGTTCGACACATTGGTTCGGTGAGCGATGACTTTCTCCGCGCGATGCTCTGGGGCGGCCTATGGGATCTCGTTCGCGAAACGCGCCTGTCGCCACGCACGTTCGTCGAAACGGCGCTGCGTGAGCTCCCCGACGAGCACGACGAACAAATCGCCGCGGGGATTGTCGGTCGGCTCCGACGTGGTCTCGCAGCGTACCTCTCCACGGCCGATCGCGACTCACTGATGCCCGTCGCCGAACATCTTCTTCTGAGCGGCGCCGGGGACCCACACCAACCGTACGGGATTCGCAAGAGCCAGCTCGACGCGTTCATCGACCTCGCGACGACGCCAGCCGCCGTCGAGCGCCTCGATGCTTGGCTCGATAGCACGAGCGGCGCGGGTCTTCCGTTGCGGCAGCCCAGCCGCTGGTCGATCGTGACACATCTCGTTTCGATTGCAGCGCCCACAGCCGACCGTCGCCTCGCTCAGGAAGAACAGCGCGACACGACGGTCGGGGGAAAGCGCCGTGCGTTCGTCGCCGGAGCAGCACGTCCTGACGCGCAAACGAAGCGTACGTATTTCGACCGCTACTTCGCGGATCGAACACTCAATGAAGAATGGGTTACGGCGAGCCTGCGCGCATTCAACGATCCAGATCAGAACGCGCTCACGCGGCAGTACCTGGAGCCCGCGCTTGATTCACTACCGTGGATTCAACACAACCGGCGCATCTTCTTCCTCGGATCGTGGCTCGGTGCATTCATCGGCGGCCAGCGAGACGAAGCGGCGCTGCAAACGATCGACGCATATCTCGCGACGCATCAACTCCCGCTCGATCTGCGGCAAAAGGTCCTGCAAACGCGCGACGAGTTGGAGCACACGGTCAGGATTCGCCGTGCCTATGCCACGGTACCCTAGCCTGCGTCAGCCGGTGAGCGACGCTCGAGTGTCCACGTGCGGAAGAACTCCTCTGCGCATTCGAGGTCCGCACCGCTCACGACATCGTTACCGAGTGCCCGCGCGCCACGCATTCCGAGCCGCGCGAGCTCGGCGGCGACGCCCGCAATCTCCTCGTCGCGGAGTCCGCACCGCGCCGCGCGGTTGAGCATCTCCTCATCGGCCGGAGGCAACAGCCCTTTCGCTTCCTCGGCCGTTTGCTCATCGTACGTGAGTCCGGCGAGAAGAATCACCGCTGCTCCGAGCATCTCGGTGTCCAGTGCGTCAATGGATCGCACCTCGAGGTAGCCGCGCGGACGCACCTCGGGAAAGAGCGTCGTGAGATGATCGTCCCATTGCGGAGCAGTCCATTGCCCCTCTGCGGCCCACTCGCCAAACGAGCGGTAGCTACCATCTGGCGCGGTCCGTGACATGTCGCCGGCGTCGAGTGCAAAACGCGTGTACGCTTCGCACGCCGGGAGCTCTGGATATGGCACGCCTGTTCGCGAAGGATCGAGCGACCGCCAGCAGCGCGCGCGAAAGCTTCGATAGCCCGTCTCCTCGCCCGCATAACGAGAAGAGTTCGCGAACATTGCGGTGAGATACGGCGTCAGGTCCGCGAGGAGTCGCCAGCGCCGCTCCGGGTCGGATCCCGGGTCCAAACTCACCTGCGACGCCGCTGTCTGACGCATCATGCGCACGCCGCTCGGCCCGATCGCGTCGAAGTAGCGTGTCATACGCTCGTAGCGCGGGCTGTGCAACTGGAGCGGCACGCGGCGAATGTCGTTTCTTGGATCGATGCCGACGCTGGCCAGGTCGATTCCGGCTTC
>DATEGN010000414.1:0-2950 GCA_035280125.1 Gemmatimonadaceae bacterium
CGCTGGGCTCCTTCTTCTTTCTTGGAGTCCTGCTCGTCGGCGTTGACCTCTTACCGGATGCTCCGTTTGGCACCGATCGGTGCGGCACATGTACGCGCTGTCTCGAGGCGTGTCCGACGGAGGCGCTCGTCGGCCCACGTATACTCGACGCGACGCGTTGCATCTCGTACTTGACCATCGAGCTGAAGGCTGAAATCCCAGTCGAGCTACGCTCGCGGATCGGAGACTTGCTCTACGGCTGTGATATTTGCCAAGAGGTGTGCCCGTGGAACGAGCGCTTCGCCCCTCTACTTCCCGATGACTCTCCATACATGGCGCGCACCGCGTTAGGCAACAAGGCATCTCGCACCCTGGCGCGCGAGCTCCTGGTAATGAATGACGCGGAGTTTCGTGAATCCTTCACCGGCTCACCGATGAAACGCGCCAAGCTACGGGGCCTGAAACGAAACGCCGCCGTGGTGCTCGGGAACGTCGGCACAGCCGAGGATATCCTCGCGCTGGAGGAAGCTCGTTCGGACCCTGAGCCGCTGGTACGCGAACACGCTGACTGGGGCCTCGGTGAAATTCGCTCGCGACTTCGTGCGGCGACACTGGACGAAGCATAGGGGCCATCGCAGACTTCGTCCCCATGTCACTTGCCCGCACAGTTCTCCTCCGCGCCTCGCGCAGCACCTGGCTTGCCGAGCAATTCCGCCGGCGATCCTTCGCCCGCCGCGCTGTCCGTCGGTTCATGCCCGGCGAAGACGTCAACTCGGCGCTGGACGCCGCGGCGTCATTCTCATCCGCTGGACTCGGATCAGTCGTAACGGCTCTTGGTGAACGCGTCAGCACGCGCGCCGAAGCCGAGGAGGTTCGGCGACACTACATACAGGTTCTCGACGACATCGCCAAGCGTCGGTTACCGACGCACGTCTCCGTCAAGCTCACGCATCTCGGTCTCGACATCGATTCCGCCCTCTGCGCCGAGTCGGTCCGCGCCCTGGTCGTACGCGCCGAGACGAATGGAAACATGCTGTGGATCGACATGGAGGAATCGCACTATGTCGATGCGACGCTCGACCTCTATCGTCGCATCCGCGCCGAGCATCCGAAAATCGGCGTCTGCCTCCAGGCATACCTGCGCCGAACACCTAACGATCTCGAGTCACTGCTTGCTATCGGTGGCTCTGTGCGCCTGGTGAAGGGCGCGTACCGCGAGCCCGCGGAGGTTGCGTTCCCGAAGAAATCCGACACCGACGCCGCGTACTTCACCCTGGCGACGCGCATGTTGGAGACAGCTGGCCCCGATCACCTTCAAGTCTTCGGAACCCACGATCTCGCGCTCGTCGAGCGTATCCGCGCGCATGCTCAATCGAAGGGCATACCGCGGGGCGCATGGGAAGTGCACATGCTTTATGGTATCCAGACCGCGACGCAACGAGCCCTCCCCACGAACGGAGTCCCCGTTCGCGTGCTCATCAGCTACGGGTCGCATTGGTTTCCGTGGTATGTCCGGCGGCTGGCGGAGCGGCCGGCGAACGTGTGGTTTGTCGTGCGAAGCCTGATGTCCTGACTGCACTGCCTAACGCGGTTCAGATCAAGTGCATCTGGCCGAGCAGCGCGCGGAATCGTGGGTGGTCGTGCAGGCTCGCGAGCAGGAATGCGCCCTTCATGCCGTAAGCGCGCCCGGTGCGTTCTCTCACCGCGCGCTCCAACCAACTGATCGCTCGCTCGACATCGCCGAGACCAGTGTAGACATACGCGAAGTGGTACGGGGAAACGAAGCCATGCCGCGCCCGCTCCTCGAGCTCGCACAGGATGTCCCGCGCTTTGCTGGTCTCGCCCACCTTCGCATACGCCTGCCCACGTTGACCTAGCCACAACGTGCTCTCCTTCGCCAGCGACGCCGCTCGCTCGAGCTCCGCCGCGCCCTCCGTTCGTCCGCTGAGAAAGTACGCCCAGCCCAGCGTAGCGTGGGCGCGAGAGTACTCGGGATCCAGTTTGACCGCCTCCACTCCCATCGCGATCGCCTGATCGTACCGCTTGGCACGCAAGAGCGTAGTTACGATGTCGAGTCGGTGCGCCAAGGGATCCGGCTCTCGCGCCCGGCGATGCAGCGCAATCGATTCGTCGTACCGTGCGAGCGCCGTCCGGCTGGTCGACACCGATCACGGGATGCATGACCGATCCCGGAGGCGCCGGGCGGCATGGGCTTCCATTACGGCAAGACAGAGCTCATCGACGGAACCGCGCACCGTGCAAACACCACAGCTTCTTCTGTATGAGCCAGAGTCGAACGGCCGGCTTCGACTCGTCGCCGTCGAGTACATCATCCCCTACACATTTCACAGCCGCGACGCCGAACCGCCGGTCCTATTCGGACAGAAATTCCAACAGGTCGACGCGTTCCAGCTCTGGGGTTTACACGCGTGGGTGTGGCGCGAGAATCCGAGCGGCATCTTCGCTAGTTGGAACCCGAGCGTGAACTGTGACAACACGTCGGACGTGGCCACAATGTCGCATAACTGATATCGCAGAGGAATTCGTTCATGCCGAAATACCTCATCGAGCGGGAAATCCCGAACGCGGCCGCACTCTCTCCCGCAGAATTGCAGGCGATCGCGCGACGGTCTTGCGCGGTGTTGCAGGCTCTCGGCCCGAGCATACCGTGGGTTCAGAGCTTCGTGACCGAGGACAAGATCACCTGCGTGTACATCGCGCCTAACGCGGAGATCGTCCGAGAGCACGCGAGGCGGAGCGGTTTTCCGGCGGATCGCGTGCTCGAAGTAGCATCGATCATCGATCCCACGACAGCCGAGACGAGTGTCGCCGAGGTGATGGCGTAAGGTGACGCGGGGCGCGGGGCGCGTAGCGAAAACCCGCACCCCGCGCCCCGTATCCCTCGTCCGGTTCGCCCGTGCTTGCGGACATGCGAGCCCACCTTTATTGTCGCGCACCCCAGAGATCGCAG
>DATEGN010000415.1:0-6765 GCA_035280125.1 Gemmatimonadaceae bacterium
TGCTGCTCATCGCGGGCGGCGCCGCGGCGCTGCTGTTGCTCGCGCTCAGCGGTGAAGATCGAGCGGTTCCGGTCAACGAACCGGACCTGCCGGCGACGCCCGGCTCGACCCGGTATCGGAGAGTCGATGCGATCTTGCCGCAGCTCCAAACGGCTGCCGCTCAATCGGGTGTACCGCTCGGTCTGCTGGTTGGCTGGATTGCGCGAGAATCGGGCGGAAAGCTCGCGACGAAGCCACAACCCGGTCCCGGCGACACGAAGCTCGACGAGCGCGGCTACTTCCAGCTGATGCCTGCCGAGTCGGCGGCGCTCGGTTTCGATCACCAAAAGCTGTCGACAGATCCGACCTACTCGATCAACGCGGGACTGGCGCTCATCGGAAAGTACATGGGCGAGGTCGACAAGCTCGGCGTCGCGCCGAAGGGAAGCACCTACTACTGGCTTCTGGTCAAGTTGGCGCACACGATGGGCACGGGCGCGATGAAGAAGATCGTCGCTGCCGCTCAATCGCAAGGCGCCGCCAAGAGCTGGCCCGATCTCAGAGGCTATGCGCTCGCGCACGACCGCGAGCTACTTTCAGCGACGAAGCACAGTCCGGCGAAGTGGTTTCCGTTCGTCGACGACGTCTATCAGACCGGAGCGGCGTTCGGATTCGGTCAGGCGGCGGCGGTGGTCGGCGGCGGCCCCGTCTTCAAAGACATCCCCGATCCTCTCGATTGCCTCCTAAAGCGCGCCTGACCGCGATAGGAGCCCCTCCTCCACCAGCACGTCCCGCGCCCGCTGCCCCGACATTCCGCGCACCGGCTGCCCGCGGAGCACCTTGCGCAGCGTGCGCGGGTCGCATCCCGCCTTGACCGAAAGTCGCCTCGCCGTCGCCTCATCGATCGTCCGCCGCATGTCCGCCTCCCATGTAGACATCAAGTACTACATCTAGCCGACATAAGCATCCGATATCCGAATATCGATTGCGCATATCCGAATGCTCGGCAGAGTTCGATTTCGTGCCGAAGCGACCGCTCATCGACGCGGCGACACTTCGCCGCTTGTCTGTCACGGCGAGCTGCGACCCGCGAACGATTCGAAAGATGCTTCGGGGCGAAAAGGTTCTTGGGCTGGCCGGCGAGCGCGCGCGCGCCGCGCTCATCAAAGAAGGACTGATCCGCAACGGTGGCAACGATGACTGACGAAGAAACGCCCAAGAAGGAGAAAGAAGAGCGGGCGTTCATCGAGCCGGTGGTCAAAGATCACTCGCTCTTTGAATTCCTCGAATTGCTCTTCTACGACGAGCCCGAGCCGGCGAATTTTCCCGAGCGCATCGAGGTCAATACCGTCAACGGTCGGCAGAAAGAGAAGCTCACGTCGATCGTGATGAGCTTGCCATTCGCGCCGATTCTCACGTCAGGCGACGCCACCAAGCGCGGCATCCCGCAAGGCAAGCCGAGCCGCGAAAAGCTGGTCGTGTACTCCAACCGCATTCTCCACGCGATGCAGCGCGACTGCGACGAGTCGCGGCAGCGGCAGTGCTACGGCGTTCACGCCTGGCACCACGGGCGCGGTGACGACCCGTATATGCGGTATCTGAAATACTGCGAGCCGAAGGGGCGCTATCCCAAGGAGGACCAAAACAGCGACGAGGACGAACCGATCGAGAAGCGCCATTCGCTCCAGATGATGGGGCACCACGAGAAGCTCTTTTCGCTCTACGGCGGCGCGTTCGAAGGAATCCTTGATCGCATCGATCGGGTACTGGAGCGGCAGGACGCGCGCATCGAGCGGCAGGACGCGCGCATCGAGAAGCAAGCCGAGATGCTCGAACGCGCACTCTCGCTCGAAGCCGAGCGTCACGAGAAGCTCGAATGGTCCAAGCTCAAAGCCAAGGGCGTCGAGAAGGCGCTCGAATTTGGAATCGCAATGGCGCCGCCGCTCATCAATCAGCTGGTCGGCAAGCCTGTGCTGCCGACGAACGACACCCCGGAGACGATCACGCTCAAGAACTTCTTCCGCACCGTCGATCAAGGCGGCTCGATGACCAAGGAGCAGGCAGTCCAGGCGTTCGGCGAATTCGACGATACGACGCACGTCCTGGTGAGACCGGGCGTTCTGAGCCAGGAGCAGTCGACCGTGCTCTTCGACGTGGCGACCGGCAATCAGCCGCCCGATGCACTCGACAAGCTCATGCCCGGCTCGGGTCCGCTCGGCATCACGCAGGAGCAGGCGCTCGCGCTGCAGCAGGTGTTCTCGCTGGAGCAGATCGCGCCCTTGATGCTGATTTTCGAAGCTCGACGCAACCGTGGGAAATAGGAGACGACCGATGAAGATGCTCTCGTCACTGGAAGTACAAAAATACCTAGCCGGAAAGTTCAACGAATCGAGCGAGCAATATCTAGTCGCCTTGGGATCGATCTTGGTTCAGTTCTGGACACGGCTAGAGGCGCTCGAAAATGCGACCAACGAGAGTGCTCCCTTGGTCCGAGCTGCCCGAAAGCTGGCAACCGAATTCAAGCATCTCCGGGAGGGCACTTCGCCAGCCGCGGAAGCGGTAGGTTCGAACGGTCAGGCGACCGACGCCACGCAAGCGGAAGCCGAGCGCCTCATGAATCAGGCTGCGGGACCGCATCCGATGAGCGTACCGACCGGCAAGCGCGTGCCGACGGCTGCCGCGCCCACCGTCGGAGCGGACGGCACACCGCTCGATGCTGCCCAGTCCGAAGCCGAACGCCAGATGAACGACGCTGCGGGACCGCGTCCGTGAGCCTGCTCGGTTTCGTGGCCATCGTCAAAAACGAAGCGTCGAACATTCGCACGACGTTGGAGTCGGTGAAACCGTTTGTCGACTCCTGGACCATTCTCGATACCTGCAGCACCGACGACACACAGGTGATCATTTGCGAGACGATGGGAGGACCCGGATCGCTCTATACCGAGCCGTTCGTTGACTTTGCGACCACGAGAAATCGTGTTCTCGGGCTCGCAGATCGTCGATTCGCCCCGACCTTCACCTTGATGCTCTCAGGCGACGAGGTCCTGCAGGGCGGCGACGCGTTGCGTGCGTATTTGCAGGAGCACATCAACGACACGGACGGCGCCTATTGCATCCAGATTCAGAGCGGTAACCGGCAGTGGATGTATCCGCGCGTTCTGCGTACCAGCGCCGACTGGCGCTATGTGGGCGTGCGGCACGAGCGGCCCGTCGGACCCAAGGGCGAAGTCCGCGGCCCGATCATCCCAGGCGTCACAATCATCCATCGCGAATCCGATCCAGCGCGCAAGATCCGCCGCATCCGCGAGGAAGATCTGCCGCTCCTTACCAAGCAGGTCGAAGACGAGTCGATCCCGCTCGACGAACGCGCAAACAGCATCTTCTTTCTCGCAGAGACGCACGCGCTCCTCGCCAACGAGTGCAAGGACGAGCCCGGCGGGCCCAAGCTGTCGCACCAGATGGCGGCGATGGCGCTCTACCAGCGCTACGCGGCGATTGCGCACGACCCGAGCCGACCGGCCTACGACGAGACCAAGGTGCATTACGCGCTCTTTCTCTACTATCACGTCGCCGAGCAGGTCGACGGGCTCTTCACCCACGAAGAGCTGGAGCAGCGTCTCGGAACGCTCGCCCAACTCGCCCCGCGCGAGCCCGGCATTCATCTCCTGTGGGCACGTCATGCCGCCTGTGTCGACGTGCGGCGCGGCTTGTTCGTAGCCGAGAAGGCCGCCGCGGTCGCCAAAGAGGCGAAGGCGAATCCAGGATACGACGCGACCGATGAGCGGTTCGAATGGCTCGCGCTGAGCTTGGCGGCCGGCTGCGCCAAACAGATGCAGAGCGAAAAGATCGCGCGCGAGCTGGCTCAGCGAGGCCTGGATGCCGGTGGTCCCAAGGAAGCGTTCTCGGAGTTCCTGACGTGAAGTTTCTCGTCGGCATCGTGGGCATGGGCACCAATCCGCACGTTGGATGCTTTCTCGATTTCGCGAAAGCATTGGCGAACGCATTGCGCGCCCTGGGCCACGAGGTCGAATACGCGACGGCAGAAGCACGCAGGCTGCGCCCCGGCCGACTGATCATGCTCGGCGCAAACAACCTGAGCGACCCCGGTGGCCACATTCCCGATGGCTCGATCGTCTTCAACTCCGAGCAGCTCGCCGCCGTCGATAATCCTGCCTTCTTCCTGCAGAACTACCTCCAATACCGCAGGCTCACGGTCTGGGACTACTCCGAGGCCAACCTCGCCGCGCTGAAAAAGCTCGGCATTACGCGCGCCGTTCATTGCCCGGTCGGTTACGTGCCCTCGATGACCACCATCGAGCCGGAAACGGAAGATATCGACATCCTGTTCTATGGCTCGGTCGCGGGTCCGCGGCGCGAAATTCTCGACGCGCTCGATCAGACGGGTCTGAACATTGTCCGTCTGTTTGGCGTCTATGGCGAGGACCGGGATGCGTTCATCGCGCGCTCGAAGCTCGTTCTAAACCTGCACTACTACCCGAACGGCGTCTTCGAAATCTTCCGGGTCAGTCACCTTCTGGCGAATCGCAAGTGCGTGCTCACCGAAGCTGGCGGATGTGATCGCGCCCTGGAAGACTTCGCGCGGTTGGCGTGTGCGTACGTTCCGCGCGAGCAGATCGTCGACACCGCGAAGATGCTCGCCGCCAACGAGAAGATGCGGCACGAGCAGGCGCGCGTCGGTCAAGAGGCATTCAAGAAGCTCGATTTCGTCCAGGGCGTAGGCGAAGCGCTGGAGCAGAGCTGATGGCGGAGACCAAGGACGCGAACAAGATCCGTAAGCTCCTTCGGCTCGCCACGTCAGCCAATGAGCACGAGGCCAAACGCGCTGCCGAGCAGGCCAAGCGTCTGATGACGAAGAATGGGCTCACCGAAGCGGATTTCGAACCGGAGGTCACCGAGGTCGCCGACGAGAAACGCGACTCCCATCGCAGTAAGCTGGCCCACGGCATCGCAACATCGCTTCGATGCAAGACGTTCACGAACAAGCAGAATCAGATCGCCTTTCGTGGTCTACCAACCCACGTCGGCAAAGCGAAGACGCTCTATCGCCAGCTGGAAACGGAGGTCTCGCGTCATTCTGAAATCGGGACCAACGATCCGGGTCGCCACGTCTGGCGCCTTTGCTATTGGACCGGTTTCGTGGAGACGGTGGCGACTCGCCTCGCGGGCGCCACGCCGACGGCGCCGCCGCCTGCCTGGACCGAGCAGCTGATCAAGAGAGCTTCGACTCCTGTAGAGATGTCCTCGATGCGTCAGGAAACCACACTGGCCATCCTCGATTTTGCCTCCTACTTCATCCCGGAGGACGTCGGCGTGGCGATCAGCCGGCTTTGCACCGACGCGTATGAAAGCGGACGGCGCCTGGGATGCTCGGTGTCGATCGAATACAAGGAGCCGACGACATGATTCGTGTCGAAGACGCGCTCGCCCTCGCCGAATCGCGCAAGCCGCTTCGGCGCCATCTTGTGGACCTCACGCCCAAGGAGGACACACAGGCTCATTACGTCGAATCGGTCATCGAGGCCGGGCTTTTCAAGTCGTTTGCCGGCGGAATTCATGTCACGAAGATCCCATCCGATCTGGTTGCCCCGCATGTCATCGAGCACGTGACGCGTCGCTTCGAGGAATCGGGCTGGGCGGTCAACCTGATCCCGATAGGCGATGCAGATGCGGTCAAGGAACTGCTCTTCGTGGTGGCTCCGATCACGAGCGTTGTCTCCCAAGTCGTCGAACGTTGGCCGCCCGAGCGCATGCCTCCTCTGCGCCGAGTCAGCGAGGAAGTGTCCACCGGTCCCCGGCTGCTCATCCGGTTGCCGACGCGCGACCGGCCCAACCAAGCGCTCGCCGTCGTCGAAAAATACCGCGCCATGGCCGGTTGCGCGATCACCATCGAAGTGATCGTCGATTTCAACGATCTGACGATGCTGCGCGCCGAGATCTTGCAGCGGCTCGACGCGCTGGAATGCATCGTTACCGTCGGCAATCATCAGAACAAGATCGAAGCCTGCAACGGCGGCGAAGTTCGCGACTGGGACATCCTCATGCTCGCCTCCGACGACATGGTTCCCGTCGTCGACGGCTACGCCGTTCGCGTCATCGAGGCCATGCACGAACACTGGCCGCACCTGGACGGCGCGATCTTCTTCAACGACGGAAAGCAACGCAAAGAGCTTTGCACGCTGCCCATCCTTGGCCGGCGGCTCTATGACCAGTTCGGCTTCGTCTATGCGCCTCAGTACGAATCGCTGTTCTGCGACCGCGAGCAGACCGAGCTGCTGACCGCCATGGGGCGGCTCACCTACGTGAACGAGGTGCTGATCGAACATCGCCATCACGTGTGGGGGCGCGCGGAGATCGACGCGCTCTATCGCCGCAACGATGCACGGGAGGCGACCGACCGGCGAACCTACGAAATGCGCGCAGATCACCGTCGCCGGGATGCGCAATGGGCATTCGGGTCGCCGCCGATGTGGCTGAGCATCGGGATCTGCACGCTCCCCGAGCGCCAGAAGCAACTCGAACGACTGCTCTATCGGCTCTACACGCAGATCAAGTGGTCTGCGCCACGCGGTGTGGAAATCCTGGTGGACGATCGGAAAGACGTCACCATCGGAGAGAAACGCCAAGCGCTCCTCGAACGCGCGCTTGGGCACTTCATCGCGTTCATCGATGACGATGACAGCGTCGCCTATAACTACATTTTCCGAATCATCCACGCGCTCAAAACGGAGCCTGACGCCGACTGCGTAGCGCTCAACGGCATCATCA
>DATEGN010000416.1:0-2865 GCA_035280125.1 Gemmatimonadaceae bacterium
AGCCCGCTCGATTACGTTCCGCAGCTCGCGGACGTTGCCCGGCCAGTGCCACGTCGTTAGGCGCGCGAGAACGGCACCATCAATCGAACGCACGTTCTTCTTGAACTGTCGATTGAACAGCTCCCGAAAATGATCCGCGAGCACCGGAATCGCACTCGGCACTTCACGTAGTGGTGGCAGGGTGCACGTCACGACGCATATGCGATAATACAAATCTTGCCTAAAACGGCCTGAGCGGACATGCGCTTCGAGATCCCGATTCGTCGCCGCGATGAGACGGAGATTGACCTCGATCTCCTCCGTCCCGCCCACGCGCCGAAATCGACGCGACTCGAGGACGTTGAGCAGCTTTGCCTGGAGCTCCGGCGACAGCTCGCCAATTTCGTCGAGAAAGAGTGTTCCGCCATTCGCGACTTCGATGAGTCCGCGCTTCGACTCGCGCGCGTCGGTGAAGGCACCGCGCTGGTAGCCGAAGAGCTCCGCCTCGAGGAGGTGTGCCGGTAAGGCCGAGCAATTGATCTCGACGAAACGCGCCTTCGAGTGCACACTCGTATAGTGCAGGGTTCGCGCGACGAGATTCTTGCCCGTACCGCTCTCGCCGAGCAGTAGCACGGTGGAGTTCGGGATTCCCGCAACGCGTCGCACGAAATCGCGGACCTGTTCGATCGCCGGCTCGTCGCCGAGAATTGCACCCGCCGAGAACTTTGCCTTACGCGTCTTCTCCCGATTGGCGGCTTCCTCGCGCATCGGCCGTTCGTCGATCGCGCGCCGAAGTTGCGTCAACAGCTCGTCGACATTGACTGGCTTGAGGAGATAGTCCGTCGCCCCTGCCTTGAGCGCGGCGACGGCGCTCGCGATCTCGGTGCTCGCGGTGAGCACGAAGATCGGCAGGTGCGGATCGGTCGCGCGAAGCTGCCGAGTGACCTCGATGCCGTCTATCTCGGGCATCACCAGATCGGTGATCACGGCGTCAGGCGGCTCTTCACTCCGCCGGTCGAGCAGTGCCCGCGGGTCGGAAAAGAGCTCGACGTTCAGCGATCCCTCATTGCGAAGATTCGCGGCCAGCAACTTCGCGAAGAGCAAATCGTCATCCACAACGTAGAGCTTGCGCATCAGCGGCACTCCCTCGTGTGGATGACGACGCCCTTGTCCGAACTAGCCCCCGCCCCATTGCATACAGTCCGTGTCGTCCTGATCGAGGACGACGCGGATTTGCGGCGCGTCGTGCAGCTCACGTTGCAGTTCGGAGCGTCGTGGACCGTGCAGACGGCACCCGACGGACCTTCGGGCGTCGACATCGTGAAGCGAGAACAGCCCGACATCGTTCTCGTCGACCTCATGATGCCTGGCATGGACGGATACGAAGTGTGCCGCCGGCTCGCCGCGGACGAAACCACCAGGCGTATCCCGATCGTCGTCCTGACCGCGAGACAGAATCTCGATCCTGAACGCGTGCGCGCGAGTGGCGCGCGCGGAGTGATTACCAAGCCGTTCGATCTCGACGCACTAGCACCCACGATCCTGCGACTCTCCACCGAGGACAAAACTCCAAAACCATGACGACCACGGCTACGAAGCACGTTCCAGTTGAAGTGTTGGCGGAGCTCGCGAACGAGTTCGCCGCGGGATTGCCGGCGCGCGTCGCCGTGATGCGCGAGGCAATTGAGGACGTAGCGCGCGGCCGTTCTGCCGACGCGGCGCATCGATTGCGCCTCTCGGCACACGCGCTCGCCGGAACGGCCAGCGCCTTTGGCGCGACGGAGCTCGTGCCTCACACCGAGCGCCTCGAAGCGTTAGGCAAGGAGTGGCAGGAGCGGAATGGCGCCGCGACCAGAGCGAGCATCACCGTCGCCAAGCGCGCCATCGAGCTGCTCGCGGCGAATCTCGACCCCGTCATCGACCGCCTTCGCTTGCGATGACCACCAGCCTCCGCACCCACCAATCGCATGGGCAGGAGGAGAGCGGGGGAAGCATTTCCGTCGCGCGGCTCGAGATCGTGTCCGAGTTGGGCATGCTCATCAACACGACCTTCGATCTCGATCTGATCTTTCGGACGGCCATTCTGAAGTTGCCTCGGGTGCTCACAATGAGGCGTGCGAGCGTCGTCCTCGTCACCGAGGACGGTGCTCGCTACGCGATTCACACTCTGTATGACCGGGAGCGCGGTGGATTTGTAACGGAGCGGGGCAGCTTCCCGATCGACGCCGGGCTCACGGGCCAGGCGATCGTCACCGGTCGCGCTGTGCACGTGGACGACTTCGAGGGCCGGCTGGACTTGCGCGGGCCCACCGAAATCCGCGTTTCGGTGCTCGTCATCCCCCTTCGTATGGGAGGACGCGTAATCGGGGCGCTCACCCTCGGCGCACCCGAGGCCGAGGCGTTTTGCGACGAAGACTTCGAGCTCGCGCGAATCATCGGCCGCCATATCGAGACGGCCCTTCACTACTCGCACCTTCTGGCGACGATCTCCCGTCAGCGTGACGCGCTGGCCGAGAAGAACAGTGAGGTCAAGACCGAGCACCGCCGCCTCGAAGCAGCCATGGAAGCCTCCGACTCGGCGTTGGCGCTCGTGCAGGACCGTCGCGTCGTCTACGCGAACCATGCGTTCGGTCGCCTAACGAGCATGGCCCACGAAGATCTCGTCGGCTCGGCGATCTAGCTCGTGCACGCGCACCTGGGATCGATGTTCAAGGAGCAAGCAGCAATCGCTGTCCAGCGCGATGCATTAGCCGAAGCGCGGGCATTGCGCGATCGAGTCGAGATCGTCGTGCCGCAGCGCGCGACGCTCATGAGGACCGTTGCACCTCTGCTCGACAACCGCGGCGTCCTCCTCGGCCACATCATCATGTATCGCGACATCACGCT
>DATEGN010000417.1:0-5842 GCA_035280125.1 Gemmatimonadaceae bacterium
TCGCGCGCTCCGGCGACACCACGCGGTACACGGGCGACCCATAGTACCGCTCGAGGTAGCTCGTGAGGCGCGTGAGTCGTGACGCGCGGGCGCTCGTATCGACAAGACCAGCGCGACGCAGGAGGGCATCGGCGTAATACAAGGTGATTCCTTCGCCGATCCACAAACTTGGCGTCCGCCGAGGCGGGCGGTAACTCACCTCGTTGTAACCGGCGGGCCGGATGGCGACGAGATTCCACCCGTGAAAGAATTCGTGCGCAATCTCATACATCGAGACGCTCGGCGCGTGCACGCCAACGACGACCGATGCGGCATGCTCGAGGGCATCGCCGCCGCCATCTTCGACGAGGAACCAGTAATCGCGCGCCGGCGCGGTGCCGAAGACGCCGACCGCGGCGCGCACGAGACGATGCAGCCGGTCGACGAAGGCGAGCGTGTCGAGCGCGCCGCCGTTAGGCAGCGGCCAATAGGCAACGTGATAACGTGTCGCTTTTTCCGTGAAGGTCCACTCGTGCAGGTTGCCGAGGAGAAGGGGAGAATCGAGCAGCGTCGCGGCGTTGGGCACGTGCGCGGGAAGCGCGGTTGCGACGCTCCAGGTTCTTGGGATCTCGAGATGTAGAGTGACGGGTTCCTGCGCGAGCTCGAGCGAATAGAGGAAGAAGTCGGGCGGATTGATCATCGCGCCGTCGGCGCGTGCTTGCGGCTTCCAGACGCGCAATTCGGTCGACGATTCGGGCTGAATCGCGACGCGGTATCGCACGACGCCCGATCCTCCGGGGAGGGAGACTCGCCAGAGGGTGCTGTCGAGCCTCGTTATCGTGCCGTCCGAGCGCAGGTCCTGGATATAGCGCCAGTATTTCGCGTCGTACTCGCCGTGCACTCGCATCGCGAGATGAAAGGTGTCGGGCGCGTTATGAAAGGTGATCGAGACTTCCGGCTGGTCGACGTGTGCTGGATCGATGGTCAGGTTGTAGGCGATCGAAACCTTTGGCGAGCGATCGCCGAGGAATGTCATTGCCGCGATCAGCGCGAGCGTGTGGACTGTCGTTAGCACCCCTGTCTCCGCGATGTTTGCGAATATGAGATGCCGGCGGGGGCAATAACGCTTAAAGCGTCACTGCTCGGCTCTTTTGTTTAGGGTCGCATGTACGTGTAGAGCGAAGCGATGCGAAGCGCGCGATAGAATTGAATCGGCGCGCCGGTGCTGTCTCGGAGCGTCGCCTGCCACACGACGCGGCCGGTGGCATCGACTTCGTCGGCGCGGCCAATCGCAGCGAAGGCGACGAGTGTGTTGCCCGACGCGAGACGCTGAACGGAGCCCATCACGGGGTTGGCGACTGGTGACGCCGGCTCGTATTGCCACACGAGGCGGGCGCTCTTGGTCGTGGTATCGATACTGTACTCCACCGCGCGAGCCGCGAGCGGCAGTGTTCGCGCGTGATTGTCCAGGAATAGCAGGTCGCCGTTCGCGAGCACGCGGACCGAGTGTTGTCCGGTGAAACCGCCGCGCGGATCACTCTCGATCGTGAACTGGCTGTGCGTGCCACCGAATCGCCAGATGGTCCGACCCGTATGCGCATCGATCTTGTCGATCTCGTCGACTGCCTGGAACGACACGACATAATTGCCATCGGCATCCATGTCGAGCGAGCTCGGATGGTCGAGATCCGGTTCCTGCGCGTTGTATCCGCCCCGCCAGTCCGCGGGCGAGAACTGGTCGCCGGCGTTCCAGAGGAATTCCTGCGTGCCAGCGGCGTTCTGCCGCTCGAGGACATGTACGGCGATGGACGCGTTAGGCGGCCCATTCCAGAGCGTGAGGTCCATCGGCTGAATGCGGTAGCCTAACAAGTGCACGGCCTCGATGGTGCTGTCGCGAAAGCTCAACAGCATCTCGTGCGGATCGGTATAGAATGGCGCGCTCACCGCGAAGCCGCGCACGACCTCGCCGCTCGGCCTGAATTGCACATAACGCCCCGCGGTCGGCTGAAATCCATACGAGTGCCCGAGGTAGGTGGTGAAGTCGCCGTTAGGCAGCTGCTTCGCCTCCACGGCGAAACCCTCGCCGACGAAGACGCGATACCACCGGAGCGTGCCCGTCTCATCGAAGACGAGGACGAAACCGTCGTTACCGCTGCCGAGGAATTCTGGAACGACGAGAGTGTAGCTCGGCGACGTGGCGGGAACGCTGACGTCGAGGTGTACGCCCTGGAGTGCCGTCGGCAATGCGACTGGCGCGACGTCGAGCGACGCGGACTGCACAGTCGCCGCGCCCTTCGCCTCGATCGCAAGCGAGTACGTGGTCGCGGGGGCAAGACCTAGAATGACGACGCGTCCGTCGCCGGATGGAACGGGCTGAAAGGGCGTGGCTCGCACAGGCTCGCGCCCGGAGCTCCAATACAGCACGCGCGCCGAGTCGGCGTTGCTCCCCTGGAAAGTTACGACTGCCGAGAGTGCGTTCAGCGGGTTGGCGCTGATGGCGAGCGCCGACAACACGGGCGGTGCGCGCGGCGCCTCGGTGCTACTCGTGCAGGCGCCGGCGAGCAGCAGAGTCGTTAGGTGATAACGATAGCCCATCACTTACGCCGACTCGCCGCCAGCGTTGCGGGTAGGGTCCACAGGACGGCGTGCGTCAGCTGCGACTTGGGATCGATGATCCATCCAACGACTTGTCCGTGATCGTTGATCCCGCGCGCTCCGCCCTGCGCCGCGGAGAGCAACACCGTTCCTGCCTGCACACTCCAAATGAATGGGTGCGGGATGCTGACATTCTCGCCCGGCGAGACGCGCTCGCCCACCACGAGGCCACTCGAATTGATCGCGAACGCGCTGCTCGTCGCTCCTACAAGCGACGTCGTCAATTGTTGGAAGGCGGATCCTTTCAGAAGGAACGCCCCGTAATTGCTTACCCCGACCACCTGACCACTGTCGTTGATGGCGAGCGCATTGTTGTTCGTGGAGCCGCGACTGATGTCAGTCAGGCCTTGCGCGGCTGTCCAAAGGAACCCTCGCTGGCTGCAATAATCGTAGTAGTAATCACAGTAGCCATTGCCGTTGCTGAAGCTCTCGCCGACGACCTGCCCCAGGTCGTTGATCGAATTCGCGAAACTGCCAACGTCGCCCGAGAGGACGTTGAGATCGCGCATTCCGTCCCGGTCCGTCCAGAGGAAGGCGTGAGGCATGTTACTACCCCCAGCGTCACTTTGTCCGACGACGTCGCCCGCGTTGTTGATGCCGAACGCTGCACTGATCTGGCCGCCCTTGAGCACCCCCAAGTCCTGCATTCCAGCGCTCTGGCTCCAACGAACGGCATGGCCGCCGCTTGGGACGTTGACCTGAGTGAGCGCGACCTGATTGCCGTCATTGATCGCAGACGCAGTCAGATTCGGTCCGAGGTCCGTCATTCCGCTTGTGGCGGTCCAGAAGAACGCGTGAGTGTCGCTGCCGCTGCCGAGCGAGCCGACGACGTTTCCGAGATTGTTGATCGACGTCGCCGAGCTGCTGCCGAAGCTGGCCGCACCCAGATCCGTGGTTGTTACGCCGCCCAGGACGCCGAGGACGACTACACCCGCTTGTGCCGAAACCTTGTCATTCAGCTTTGCGAAAACCGTCGCGTTTCCGCTGCCGACGCCGTGTGCGAGGCCGGTCGCGCCATCGACGACGAGCACCGTGGTGTCGGAGCTCGACCATGTTGGGGAAGAGCTGGAAAGCACATTGCCCGCGACATCCGTGATCCGAGCGGAGAACTGACTCGTTTCGCCCATCACGATCTCCGCCGACCACGGTGCTACGGTGAGTCCGGCCGGCGGTCCCGGTACGACAGTGATCGTGGCGGTGCCGGTAGCGCCTTCGCTCGATGCAGTGATTGTTGCCGTTCCCGCGAGCCGTCCGGTGATTGCGATGTGGCTCAGCAATGGGTCGCCCTCGGCCACGAAAACCGGCGTCGTCGAGCTGCGCCAAGTGATATTCCGTCCCTGCAGCACGTTTCCTGACGCGTCGACCGCAGCGGCCGAGAGCTGGAATGTGCTGCCAGCAACGATCGTTGTGTCGGACGGTGTGACGACTACTTTGGCGACGCTCTGGGACTGCGGTCCGGATGTGTCGCGGCAAGCGATCAAGAGAACGAGTGCGGCGACGCGACGGCCAAGCATGGAACGCTCCTGTTAGGTGGAGCGACTTTGTGCTCGGCCCGTCACTTGTCGGCCCCCCCGAGCGTCACCTCTAGCTGAACTGGCGAGTGAACTCCTCGAAGCGTGCGCGGAGCTCCGCGAGCTCGCGGCGCAACTCGTCGAGCGATGCCTCGAGCTCGGCGACGCGGTCGCGACGAGGCTCGGCGGCGGCGATGGCGACCGGCGCTTCCGTCGGTACGTCGGTTGGTGGGCCGGAAAGGAGGTGCGCGTAGCGCGTTTCCTTTTGTCCGGCCCGTCGCGCCATCTCTACCGCGAGCTCACGAGTAATCAATTCGCTCACGGCTGCTTCCACATCGGCTAAACTCGCGAACTCGGCGAGCCGGTTCGTGCGCGTCTTGATCTCACCCAACGTCTGCGGCCCACGCAGCATGAGGACGCACAACACAGCGCGCGCGGGCTGATCGAGGTCGAGCTTCTCCGTCAGCAGGTGTTGGAACTTCATGACGCGTGCATCGCTCGGCGTGATCGCGCGGACGAGTGACTGCTGGCGCAGATTGTTCACGGCCCACTTCACCTGGTCCTCGCTGAGCGACATCACCGGCTCGCGGTTGGAGAGCTGATTGCAGGCGTTGGTGAGCGCGTTGAGCGACAGCGGATAATTGTCGGGTGTCGTCGCTTCCTTCTCGATCAGGCATCCGAGGATGCGAACTTCGACGTCCGAGAGCTGCATCGTTGACGACATCAGCGTCTGCCGGGCCGCTTAGCCTTCGTGGCTTTCGTCGAACGCATGAATTGCCAGCTCGTCTCCAACAGTTCTTTCAAGGCCGCATCGTCGAGCAACTTCACGCGTGCGAGCACGCATGCGTACCCCTCGTAGTGCGGCTTGAGGTAGTAGATCGTCGGCGCGAAGGACAATCGCAGGTCGCGCTCGGTGAAGCTCAAGCGCACCAGCAGTGAATCTGGCTCGGCAGCCTTGTTGGTCGGGATGCACGTGAACATCGCGCCGCCAACCTTGAGCGAGGGAGCGCCGAACGAGGTGCTCTCTTCCACATCAGGAAGCACGAGGCCGAATCGTCGCACCCGGGCGAAGATGTTGGTTGCTTTGCGCGCCGGCATGTTCCTTAGTAGCGCGAAGGGGAGGGAAATGTCAATTCGAGGCGGCACGTCAGAACTTCGCGACGATGAGCTTTGCTAATGCGAGCTCCTTGGGCTTCGCCTCGGCGGTTGGCATCTCGCCGCCCCACACGTGCACGGCGAACGCTGCGCTACCCTTGCGAACGCGAAGCGCGGCGACTTTGAGCTTCGTCGACTCTGAGAAATACGCCTCGTCCCCGAGGCCACTCACTGGCGTGATCGTGTAGGTGCCGGAGGCGGCGGCCTTCTTACCGATGGCGTAGCCATTCGGATCGATGATCGTGACGTCGGCGATCGCACCGGGCGATCCGGGCTTGACCAGCTGCCGCCACTGGCACGCTCTCGCGGTGAGTGATTTCGGCGTTCCCATGTCGACGCCCATTGCACCGCTCACCTGCGGAGCCGTGAGGAGGGAGCACGCATCGGGTGGCGGAAGGACGACGAACGACGCGATGGAGCAGACGACGGCGATGCATGTGGCGACGCGCATGATGCCTCCAGTGAGATGGCTCACGTCATGACATATACGCTACCGTCGTCCTGCCCGTTGGGAAAGCAAGGAGATCGGGCGCCCCTTTTAG
>DATEGN010000418.1:0-4287 GCA_035280125.1 Gemmatimonadaceae bacterium
CAAGCGCAGCCCATCGGAGCGCGCGAAGCGGAGTGCGCCGCGACCGATCCACGGTACCAGCGCGAGGAGGAGCAGGACGACGGCCATCATTCGCCTAACGAACGTGGCCGTTGGAGCAATGGTCGCGTGAACGCCTGGCAGCGCGCCGGTCTGGCTGCGCAACACCGGTTGGAGCGACAGTTTCGATGTCGCCGTGCGGGCGACCACCCGCACCCACGCCGCGTCGCACGGAATCGTCCACCGCGCTTCGTGTCCTCGCACGATCTCGCCAACGACACGGTCACCGGACGCGATGAGCATCAGCGTTGCCGGCTCGCCCCCGAACACGACCGAGACGGTGTCGCCGACCACGGTGAGTGTCGTCAGGCTGACGTCCGAGCGGCCGGCATGACCGAACACGGCATACGCCCGTCCCGCGATCAACGCCGACTCGAGCTGGTGCGCATCGCTCGATGACGCGGCGATCATCGTCCAGAATCCGCCAGACTCGTTAGGCCCGTCGAAGTCGTGCGCGTCGTCGTTGGCGATGCCCCAGACGGGCCGGCCCGCATCGAGTGCGGTATTCCACGCGTCGTCGCTGCGGCCAAAGCTGCTTCCAATCTCGATCGCCGTGTAGCCGGTGAGCGCGCGGAGATCCGGCTCGGAAACGGCGCGCCGAAGCCAGGGATGGGCGAGGATCACGAGCGCGGAACGGGCGCGTAATCGGTCGATTCGATGCTGCTCCTCGTCGCGACCCTGAAGCAGCGGGTAGTCCAGCCAGTCGACGCCCCGAGGATCGACAGCGAGAAAATGAACCTTGCGAACATTGAAGCCGTGCTCGTACACCGTGAGCGCCGACGAATCGCTGTCGCGCGGCCGCGTCACGACCTGATAGTTCGAGACCGGCGAGGCATCATACCCCAGCGCGCGGTAGCGGCGCTCGACGTCATCCGCCGAGCCATGACCATTCGTGAGTCCACCCCACACGCGAGTGTGCGCGTGCAGGTTGACCTTCTGCCACGCGCTGCTGGAAGTGATCGACGAGTACGGATTGTACCAAAGGTTTCCCTGGAATGGCCGAGCCGCGGGAAAGCGATGAACGGGGCACCAGAGATAAACTGCTGCGACGCTGAACCAGAGCGTGGCGGCCGAAGCGCGGAGAAAGCGCCGTGACCGCACCCGTTTCGAGCGATTGCCGAGCGGCGACGCCGTAACGGCGCCGTCACTGTACTCCGACGAGGCGCGCCGTTTAGCGGCGAGCGCGGTCATGAGCTCGAGATCTCACGGCAATCAAGATGAGTGATTCCGCATCGGGTGAACAAGACCAGCCCCGTCGCAGCCACGTCACATTCGGCGGGCGCAACCGAGCCAAGTGACTGGCGGGTGCGCACTTGGTGAGACACCTTCGTTGTGGCTTTTGTTGACGGCAGGTCGCTCGGCCGGGACGGACCGGCTCGAACTCGCTTCCAGGGGATCCATGGCACACACGAGACTGGTACGGTCGCTCTCGCTCTTGCTTCTCGTGTCGGCGCCTGCCGGCGCGCAACAGGCGTCGGTCAGCTGGACCTCCGGCGCGATGCGCTCGACCCGGTATGGTTTCGACGTCGTACGCCTAACGCGAATCGACTCGACGCTGCAGGGCGCCGTGGATCGCGGCGAGATCGGCGGGGCGGTGGCGCTCGTGCTTCGCGACGGCCAGACCGTCTACGAGGGGGCATTCGGCTGGGCAGACCGCGAGGCGGATCGCCGCATGACCACGGATGCAATCTTTCGTATTGCCTCGCAGACGAAGGCGCTCACCAGTGTCGCGGCCATGTCTCTGGTGGAAGAAGGCAAGCTCTCGCTGAACGACCCGGTGAGCAAATTCATACCGGAGTTCGAGCACACGACAGTGGCCACCCGCGTCGACACGGGCCGAGCGATCGTCCCCGCGCGGCGCCGGATCACGATTCGCGATCTTCTGACGCATACGGCGGGCATCTCCTATGGAGTCGACAGTCTCGTGGGGCCGCTGTACGCCGCCGCCGGACTCGGGCCGGCCGCGGGCTGGGGTTGGTACACGGCCGACAAGAAAGAGCCGATCTGCATAACGATGCAGCGGCTCGCCTCGCTCCCGTTCGTCGCCCAACCCGGCGCGCGGTTTGTCTATGGCTACAACACGGACATCCTCGGCTGCGTCGTCGAGCGCGTCACCGGCGCCCCTCTCGACGAAGTGATTCGGACGCGCATTACCGGTCCCCTCGGCATGAAGGACACCTACTTCTTTCTTCCGAAAGACAAGCGCGACCGGCTCGCCGCGGTGTACGCGAGCGGCGCCGACATGAAGGCGACGCGTGCCCCTGACGGTCCGCGCGGACAGGGCGACTACGTCGAGGGACCGCGCCGGAACTTTTCGGGCGGCGCAGGACTCCTCTCCACCGCGCGCGACTATTCACGCTTTCTCCAGATGCTGCTCAACGGCGGCACGCTGGACGGCGTTCGCATTCTCGGTCCCAGAACCGTCGCGTTGATGACCACGAACCAGACAGACACCTTGTACTCTCGAACCGGTGAGGGCTTCGGACTCGGGTTTAGCATCGTCGAACGTCCAGGCGCTGCTGGACGCATCGAATCCGTCGGGACCTTCGGCTGGGGCGGCGCGTACGGCAGCAACTACAACGTCGATCCGAAAGAGCACCTCGTGCTCGTGTTCATGATTCAGCAACTGCCCAATCATACCGATGTTGCGGCGAAGTTTCCGATGTTGGTGTACCAAGCCTTGATCGAACCTCGGGACTAGGGACTGAACCCGAGAAGGGCGAGCCGAGAAGGGCTCGCCGAGAAGAACGAGCCGAGAAGACCGGCAGAAGAGCGAGCCAATGCTCGAGGCGTCACTTGAAGCGTTGATAAGGCTTCGTCCGATGCCGTTTAGCGTTTGGACATTGGAAGGATGGGCTGTGCAGCGCGATGCTACTGGTGAGAAGTCGGTGCGGCGCTACCGTGGCTCATGCCCGATGCTGACGCTCTCAAGGTCCTGCAGGCTGCGCGCGAATTCAGAGATCGCGTGCTCTTGCTCTTGCGGCATATGCCGCGGCTCGCCTCGTCCGACTTGAAGGCACAATTGGCGGATGCGGTGCGCTCGGTCGCGTCGAACATCTCCGAGGGCTTGGGCCGGGGCACCCCAGCGGACCAAGTTCGGTTCCTCTGGATGGCCAATGGCTCGCTCGAGGAGGCGCAGGAGGACCTCCGCGAGTGCATCAACAGCGCGCTGATCTCGAAGAAGGAGTTCTATCGCGAGTGGAACCGCTCAGTGGTGATCAGCAAGATGCTCACGCGGCTCATCGCGCAGCGAAAAGGTGAGCGGCGGGGCAAACAGGCCAACCCTCAGCCGCTTCACCTTCGACGCCGCACCATCCGTCCTGAGCATTGCCTCGCTCTTCTGCCGCCCTTCTCGGCTCGTTCTTCTCGGCTCGTTCTTCTCGGCTCGTTCTTCTCGGCTCGCTCTTCTCGGCTCGCCGTTCTAGCTCTCGCGTGCCCCTTCCAGAATGCACCCGAACTGCTCCGCAATCCTCGCCGCCGCAAATTTTTCACATGCATACTCCCGTCCGGCGGCCCCCATGCGCGAGCGAAGCTCGGCGTTCTGGGCCAACGTCGACAGGGCGCACGCCCAGGCAGCGACGTCGCCGGGCGGCACGAGCATGCCACTCACGCCATCACGTAACGTCTCCGGAATGCCGCCAACGGCGCTCCCGACTACTGGCAGACCGCAGGCCTGACCCTCGGCCGACACGCGCCCGAACGATTCGCGACGGATCGGCGGAAAAGCGAGAATGTCCATCGCCGCGAAGCAGCCGACAATGTCGTTGCTCCAGGACTCGCGGACATGGCGACAGGCGTGTGGTGACGCGGCAATCTTGCGCTCGATGTCGTCCGTGAGTTCGCCGCCGCCGATCCAGAGTGCCCGCACGTTTTGGACGCGCGACATCACACGCTCGAGCGCCTCCGCGAGGACGTACACTCCCTTCTGCCGCTCGAATCGCCCCGCGTAGCCGACGACGACGTCGTTAGGCGCGAAGCCGAGCCGGCGACGGGATGCCTCTCGCAGCGCGACATCAGGGCGAAATCGATCGACGTCGATCGGATTGTAGAGCACGCACGTCCGTGATCGTGGCATTCCCCGCCGAGCCACGACCCAGTTTTGCAGGTAGGTGGACGGAAGAATGAATCGATTGGCAAGCCATGGGAACAGCGGCGCGCTCAATCGTGAGAGTCTTTGAACGTGCAGAAACAGCGCGAGCGGAATACCCTGCGTGCGCGCAACGATCGCAA
>DATEGN010000419.1:0-7931 GCA_035280125.1 Gemmatimonadaceae bacterium
TGCCGTGGAGCAGGTAGCCCTCACCGAGGTCCAAACGGTACTTCCCGAGCTCGCCCTCGACGCGTCGATTCTTCGTCCCGGTTGGCGGAACGAAAAGCGTGCTATCGAAAACGATGTGCTCGTCGACCGGTAGCTCGTAGAAATGCGCATCCTTGCCGACCACGCCGACGGTTGAGTCGTGCACAGTAAGCGAGCGGCCGTCGGACAGCTTGATCGGCTGGCCTCGCTCGATTTTGCGAAGCTTGAGATTGTACTCGGTCGCGACCTCGGCATAGAGCCAATCGGGTGGAATCCAGATTGGATCGGCCTCCTTTCGCAAGACTGTCCGTACGCCACGTGGCGTGCGGAATGTCCACTCGCGCTTGCCGTATTTGAGCGTCGTTCCCTTCGCAGTTGCGACTGGCGCGCTCAACACGGTGTCTTCGCCGACAATGGCCCACAGTCGTTTTTCCTGAAGCGATACGATTAGCCGGAATCCATTCGATTTATCGGCGAGGTTTCTTGCAGAGACCCACGAGAGGCTATCCGCGCGATTGCGAAAGCGTCGCTCCGATGATGCCGTACCAGCACTGGATTCTGAGTCGCGCGGCTGCGCCGTATCCTGCGCGGCGAGCGACACAGTTCGCTTCGGGGCTTCCTCGTCGTGAACCGTACCCGAGTGTTGGGCCGACGCACAGGACGGCAGAAATGCAAGGACGAGTAACGCCAGCCGTTTCATCGCTTCATGCTGCGGGTTCGGGGTCGCCATGACCGTGAAAGTTAATCGTGTCGCCCCGCTCCGTCGCGGGGCGACACGATCTACACACCTTGCCCCTTAGACTCAGAACGTGATGCCGAGAATGACCGGTATCCAGTGAGCCGAGCTAAACGGGAAGCCCGGTACGTTGTCCGGACTCACGCTGACGTAGCGCGACTCGAGGAAGAGCCCGGTCATGTTGCCAAAGTTGAAATTCAAGCCAGCGCCCAAATTCCAACCCCACTTCCAGCTCGCATTGCTGAATGTCTGCTGGTTGGTCGGGTTGCTACCAACTGGGAAGTCCTGGTTGTAGCCCGTGAACTTCGTCGTTGTTGCACCGCCGAGCGCGTAGAAGCGGCTCCACGTGCGTCCGAGCGGGAGACGCAGACGACCATCCATGTTGATGGACCACGCCGTTAGGTCCGGCGAATTGAAGGCGCTATTGAAGTTCTTACCGCCGAGGCGGTCAAACGCGCCGTCAACACGGAGACCGAACGGTGTTCGTGCAAAGTCATAACCGATCGGGATCGTAACGTTCCATCCGGTGCTGTAGCCACCGGTGGTGGAGCCGTTACCACTCGTGATGTCACCGTTCGGCACGCTCGCGCCCGCCGCAATACCGGCGTAGAAGCCACCGGCCCAGCGACGCATCGCGATTCTCGCAGCTTCCGCACGTGCAATGGAGTCTGCACGAGCGATCGAGTCCTGACGCGCTTTCTCGACGGCCGCGATGGAATCCTGACGCCGCTTCTCCGCGGCGGCAATCGAATCACGGCGCATCTGTTCAACGCGAGCAACCGAATCCTGGCGTGCTCGCTCTGCCGCGGCGATCGAATCCTGTCGCGCGCGCTCAGCGGCCGCGATCGAATCCTGATTCACCGCTGGTGGTGCGGGCTGCGCTACTTCACCCGTTGACGCCCGCTCTTTACTGATCGGAATGCGCTGAGCGGAAGTGGTGTGACGACGTGTCTTCGTCTTGCGTGTGGTTTGGCGAGTCGAGTCCGTCTGCTGCGCCTTCACAGTCGACACGCCTCCCAAGGTCAGGGCGATCGCGAGGCCGATCGCACAGCTACTCGAAAACCCAATTCGCATTTTTCTCCTCCCACTATGCCGCCCTCCGCGTTCAAGCCCCCGCGGGCGACCTTGCGGGCGGAGCACCGGAACCGGTTCGGTGGTTCCTCTCTTCCGACTCAGCAGAGATGGGGCTCATCTCCTGGCACACCGCTTCTTCGCGGTGAGTCTCCCCTGCGACCTACTGCGCTACTGCGGTCGCACCAAGTCGAGCGAGTGGACCGGCCGATTTGCCGGTCGCGCTCCGAGCGACGACCATCGTCGCGGCACCGCCGGACTGTGGCATCCTGCGTGCCGCCGCGCGTATGAATTCCCGGCAGCCCAAGCTCTCAGTGCTACGAGCTCAGGCTGTCGGGATTATGTGATGTCGCGCTCGATTAGAACGTGACCCCGAGCACTATCGGCACCCACGCTGGATGCGAGAACGGGAATCCGATCTGGCTGCTCTGATTCACCCAGACATACCGCGATTCGAGGAACAGGCCGAGCATGCTTCCCCAGTTGAAGTTGAAGCCGCCACCGGCGTTCCAACCCCAATCGCCGGAGGTGCTCGCCTTGTTTGTCGGGTTATTTGGATCGCTGAAGTCTGTGAACCAGCCACTCAGGCCACTGTACGTCGCTCCGCCTAACACATAGAAGCGGCTGAAACTCCGGCCGAGCGGAACGCGCAGTCGCACGTCCGCGTTCACCGACCACGCGTCGAGATTTGGGGCGCTGAAGTTCGGATTGAAATCTCGACCGTGCAGTTGATCGAACGTGCCGTCGACGCGCAGGCCAAAGGGACTGTGACTAAAGTCGTAACCGATAGGAACTGTGATATTCCACCCGGTGCTGTAGCCACCGCTGTTGAAACCCGCATTCGTGAAGTTGCCGGTCGGAATGCTCACGCCAGCGCCCACTCCGAAGTACCAGCCTCCGTGGTGGCGCATGAAGGCGAGTCGCGCTCGCTCAATCGAGTCGGCGCGCGCTGCCATCGCCATGGAGTCCGCGCGGGCGCGCTCGGCAGCCGCAATCGAATCCTGCCGGCGTCGCTCGATGGCGGCGATCGAGTCACGACGCATCTGCTCAACGCGCGCGACCGAATCTTGTCGTGCCCGCTCATTTGCGGCGGCGATGGAATCCTGCCGCGCACGCTCGGCAGCCGCGATGGAATCCTGGTTCACAGGCGCCGTCGGCGCGACTTCTCCTGGCGACTCCTTCGTGACCGGAATCCGCTTCGATGAAATGGTCCTCTTTACTTTGACTTTCGTGGTCTTGGTGACTTTGTGAGTCGAGTCAGTCTGCTGCGCTTTCACAGTCGACACGCCTCCCAAAGTCAGGGCGATCGCGAGGATCGCACAGCTACTGCCAAACCCAATTCGCATTGTCTCCTCCCTCCCACTGGGCCGCCCTTCTGTGGAGCCCCCGCGGACGACCTTACGGGCGGAGCTCACGATCGGACGGGTGAGCGAAACACCGCCCAAATCAGTCGCGCTCCGAGCGACGACCATCGTCGAGGCCACGGGGGAAAGCGGCATCCTACGTGCCGTTACCCGTTGGACTTAGGTCCACTACACCGTGTGTCTGGGCTTCGCACTTCGAGCACTCAGCTTGCGCGGGACGCCTCGTCGAGTGACATCCGGAAGGTGGCGATGCAACCAGGGGCGCTCTTTCGGTTCTCGAGCAGCAATGCCCCACCGTGCGCTTCGGCGATCTGACGGGAAAGAACGAGGCCGATCCCGGACCCTTGAGGCTTCGTTGTGAAGAAGGGAACGAACAAATTGGCGCTACTTGGCAAACCTGGGCCTTCGTCCTCTATCGTGATCGAAATTGTGCCGTTTTGGCGTGTCCATCGGATACAGACATCGCCTCCGGTTTCCAACGAAGCGTCGACCGCATTGCGGAGAAGATTTATCAGAAGCTGATCGAGCTGATCTCCGTCGGCCCGAATCACCGTTGGCGGCCCACTTTCGATGCGCACGGGTAAGCGCGTCTCCAGAGCCGCGACTCGACGAACCCAGGTACCGATGTCGAGTGGAATCCGCTGTGGGGCAGGAAGTCGTGCGAGTCTCGCGTACGCCGACATGAATCGAATCAGCGCCTCGGAACGGCCACCGATCACCGAGAGTCCACGACGAATGTCGTCGTCGATATCGCCATCGCGCGTTGGCCGATCGAGAAGAGTTTGCAAGCTCCCAGCGATGGACTTGATCGGCGCGAGCGAGTTATTGATCTCGTGACTCAGGACGCGCACCAAACGACGCCACGCCTGCAACTCTTCCTCACGCAGAGCTTTAGTCACATCGGCGAGCACGAGCAACGTGTGCGGCCGTCCGTTCTGGCGAAATGATCCGCGGCGTACTTCCCACCGGCCTGCACCACCAGGAAAGGTGACATCCATCGTGCGGGGCGAATCGCCGACGAGACAATCGGCGAGCCCAACCTGGTCCGCCGTTTTGCCGAGCAAGCGCTCGGCAACATGTCCGAGCAGTCGCTCGCCGGCGCTATTGACGAGCCGCAGGCGTTCGTCGTCGTCGAACGCGAAGACGGCAACGTCGATGTCTGCCATCACCGTGCGTAGAAGCGCCGTGGCCTCCATCGCACCGAGTCGCTGTGTGCGCAGCGTTTCGCCAAGCAGATTCGCCTCGAGATAGGCGAGACCAAGTGCGTCGTCGCGCTCGGCGCCGCGGGCGCGAATCGAATAGTCGCCCTCTCGCAGTGCCGCCAGCATGTTTGAGAGAGTTTGTAACGGCCGCACGACGCGTTCACGCAGGACAAAGGCGGTGATCAGCCAAGAGCCAAGTACCACAAGGCCGAGCGTCCACTGCACTTTGCCGCTGTAGTTGTCGCGCCAAAGAAGAATGATCGACACGACAATGCCAGGCAGTCCGGCCAACAGCGCCAACTGCAGCACGCGCCGCTCGTGTGGCGCTAATGGTCTCTCGCGTCGTGAAGCCATAGAAGAACAGGGACGCTCTGGACGAGACGAGTCAAGAGCAGGTGGCTTGGAGATGTTCCGCGCGCCGGATAGCGTGCGGTGTGAGCTCCCGATCTCGCCCGCGCATCAAACGCCAACAAACCGTTCCGAGTACCGCGCTTCCCTCAAAGCTGGTATGCGGCAATGCGACGATAGAGAGCGCTGCGTGACAAGCCAAGTGCCTGAGCGGCGCGGCTGACATTGCCATCGTAGCGGCTCAGTGCCTTTTGAATTAGCAAACGCTCTACTTCCTCGAGCGTCAGGTCCTCGAGCCGAGGCGCCGCCGCGCTGGCGCCGCGCAGCGCGAGATCGTGCGTACGCACCTGTTCCGTTTGCGCGAGCAACACCGCGCGCTCGACGGCATGGTCGAGCTCTCGGATGTTACCTGGCCACGCGTGCTCGAGCAGCATTTGCATCGCGCCCGGGTCGAAACCAGAGAGTTGTTTTCGATACCGCGCCGCGTGGCGACGGAGGAAGTGCATCGCCAATGGGGGAACGTCTTCACGACGCTCGCGCAGCGGCGGAAGATGGAGCTCGATCGTATTGATGCGAAACAGCAGGTCCTCGCGGAAGCGGCCGCTGGGGACTTCCTCGTTCAGGCGTGCATTCGTCGCCGAGATGACGCGCACATCGACGTGACGCGCCTTGGAGGAGCCGACACGCTCGACATCACCGGTCTGAAGGACGCGGAGCAGCTTCGACTGAAGCGCCAGTGGCACGTTGCCGATCTCGTCGAGAAAGATCGTGCCGCCATCGGCCAACTCGAAGCGGCCGACGCGATCCGTCTTCGCATCGGTGAAAGACCCTTTGACGTGTCCAAAGAGCTCGCTCTCGAATAATCCCTCGGAAAGGCCGCCCAGGTTGACGGGGATGAACGGCTTCTGCGCACGCGCGGACGCGGCGTGCAACCACTGCGCAACGAGCTCCTTTCCCGTACCGTGCTCACCGGTGATGAGAACATTCGCATCAGATGGACCGACGCGCTCCATGAGCTGGAGGATCGGTTTCATCTTTGGCGACTCGGCGATGAGGCGAGGCAGATTGTCGCGGCGCAACAGGCGATTCTCGTTCTCGAGCCGCCGCGCCCGACGGAGCGCGCGACCGAGCTCCACCTGCGTTCCAAGAATCGTCATCAGCCGGGCGTTGTCCCACGGCTTCTCGATGTAATCGCGCGCGCCATTTCGCATCGCTTCGACCGCCCCTTCGACGCTGCCCCAGGCGGTCATCACGATGATCGGCAAATCCGGCTCGAGGCCGCCTAGCTGCTGCAAGACGTCGAGGCCTTCCTTTCCCGACGTCGTGTCACGGGTGTAGTTCATGTCGAGGAGCAGCGCATCATAGTCGCGCTTCTCGAGCGCCGACATCACCGCGGTAGGAGAGCTTGCGGTATCGATGTCGTAGCCGTGCGTTTTGAGCAGAAGACGCAACGCCTCGAGCACGTCCGTCTGGTCGTCGGCAACGAGGACGTGAGGGCGCGCTCGAATTTCTGTCGGTGGCATGAATGGGAAAGCTGAAGCGATAAAGGGTGTCGTTGCTAGGGATCCGAGCTAACCGGCTGATGGAAAGGACGGCTCTAGAGAGGCGGATCTACGAAGGCGGCTCTAGAACCACGGCCGGATAAGGAAATCGGCCGCGCCGAAGGCGCTGCCGATTCCGATTCCGAGTTCGCTTCGTTCCTTTAGAGCCGTCGTCTTAGATCCGCCCCTTCTCGGTCCGCTCTTCTCGAGCAGCTCCGCCCCAATCGGATCAGCGGACGACGGCCCCCTCTGTCCCGGTGATCCAACCGTCTTTTAGCTCGATGATCCGATTCCCGTACTGCGCGTTCACTTCCGAGTGCGTGACCTGAATGATCGTGGTGCCCTCGGAGTTCAGGCGCTTGAAGAGCTCCATGATCTCGCGTCCCTGGCTCGAATGCAGGTTGCCGGTGGGCTCGTCAGCGAGAATGAGCTTCGGCTTTGCGATCACGGCTCGCGCGACGCCAACGAGCTGCTGCTGGCCACCGGACAGCTGTCGCGGATACAGATCTTTCTTGCCGACCATACCAAATCTGTCGAGCGTGTCTCCGACAATTGCCTCGCGCTCCGATTTCTTGACGTTTCGATAAGACAGCGGGATGTCGAGGTTCTCGGCCACCGTGAGATCGTCGATCAGATGGTACTGCTGGAAGACAAACCCGATGTGCTCCTTGTTCAGCGCGACCCGCTGTTTGTGCGGCATCGCGTGCACCGGATGGCCGACGAAGTAAAACTCGCCCGTCCAGGCGCTATCGAGCATGCCGAGGATGGAGAGCAGCGTCGACTTGCCCGCGCCGGACGGGCCCATGACCGAGATGAACTCGCCCGGTTGAACATCGAGCGTGATGCGGCGGAGCACGTACATGCGGCCGGCGGGCGTCTCGAAGACCTTCTCGAGGTTTCGCATGGCGATGAGTGGACCCGTTATCGGCGCGGGCTCGGCCGCCGCGAGACGCGACTGCGTCGACGAAGAGAACAATCCCATTAAGAGCTCCAGAGAAGGCACATCGAAGGGATCTTCGACTGCCGAAAACTAGCGTTGGTGACGAAGACGGACAACAAACGGGGCGGGCGTTTAGCGATTGCTAAACACCCGCCCCTTCCGACGCAAACACTCAGGCGTGTGCCTGACCCGGACGGCTTTCCTCGACAACGCGCCCGTCGAAGAGATGAACCGACCGATCGGCGTGCGCGGCGTAGCGAGGATCGTGCGTGACCATGCAAATGGTTGCCCCCCCGCGGTGCAGTTCGCGCAGCAGCTCCATCACCGCCTCACCGTTCGTCGAGTCGAGGTTACCCGTCGGCTCGTCCGCGAGCAGGATCAGTGGGTCGCCCGCGACAGCGCGCGCAACGGCAACGCGCTGCTGCTGACCGCCCGAGAGCTGCGCCGGATAATGCTTCATGCGGTGACTCATGCCGACGCGCTCGAGGGCGTCTTGAACGCGCTGCTTACGCTCACTGGCCGACATGCCGCGGTAGGTGAGGGGCAGCTCGACATTTTCGTAGACGGTGAGATCGCCGATCAGGTTGAACGCCTGGAAGATGAAGCCGATCTGCCGATTGCGGATGCGCGCGCGCTGCGACGGCGTGAGCTGTGCGACGGGCTCGCCCGCCAGTGTGTACTCACCCTCAGTCGGCGTGTCGAGCAGGCCGA
>DATEGN010000420.1:0-5983 GCA_035280125.1 Gemmatimonadaceae bacterium
GTGCGTTCGTTGGGGTCTCCGCGGCAATCGCTGTAACTCGACTTGAGAAATCACCCTCTGCCGTCAACCCTCGGCACTCTACCCCTAGCGCGTCTCCGCCCCAGGGACCCCTCGACGACCTAACGATCGTCGACCTCCAAAACGGCATGCAATCGAGCAAGTACACGTCACGCATGCTGGTGGAACAGTATGAAGCGCGAATCCGCGCGCTCGATCAGCAGGGGCCGACACTGCAGCATGTGCTGGAGCTGAATCCCGACGCCCTAACGATTGCCGATCAGCGCGACAACGAACGCAAAGCGGGAAAGACGCACGGGCCGCTCCACGGAATTCCCATTCTCATCAAGGACAACATCGATACCGCCGACCGAATGCACACGTCGGCCGGGTCGCTCGCGCTCGCGAGCTCGATTCCGATTCGGGATTCGTGGGTCGCTGACCGGTTGCGGGCAGCGGGCGCGGTGATTTTGGGGAAGACCAATCTCAGCGAGTGGGCGAACATCAGGTCGACGCATTCGTCAAGTGGATGGAGCGGCCGGGGAGGGCAGGGCAGGAATCCATATGCCCTGGACCGCAACACGTCGGGCTCGAGCTCCGGGTCGGCGGGGGCGGTCGCCGCGTCTTATTGCGCCGCCGCCATTGGCAGCGAGACCGACGGCTCCGTCACGTCGCCGAGCTCGGCGTGCGGACTTGTTGGAATCAAGCCGACGGTTGGTCTCATCGGACGATCGGGAATCATTCCGATATCGCACTCGCAAGACACGGCCGGCCCAATGACGCGAACCGTGCGCGACGCCGCGATTCTTCTCGGTGCACTTACGGGGATCGACCCACGCGACGATGCGACGAAACCGAGCGCCGGCAAGTCGTTCACGGACTACACGCGCTTCCTCGATCCCAACGGCTTGCGTGGCGCGCGGATCGGAATCGTGCGTGAGACCTTCATGGGTTACAGCCCGAAGACGGACAAGCTCGTCGAGCAAGCGATCGATGTCCTCAAGCATTCGGGTGCGACGATCGTTGACCCGGCGAATCTGCCAAGCATCGCGAAGATCGGTGACGCCGAGCTCGAGGTCCTGCTCTACGAGCTCAAGGCGGATCTCAACACGTATCTCGAATCGTTAGGCCCGGGCGCCGCGTACAAAACGCTGGCCGACATTATTCAGTTCAACGAGCAGAACGCGTCGCGCGAGATGCCGTACTTCGGCCAGGAATTGTTCGAGCAGGCGCAGAAGAAAGGCACACTCACCGACTCGAAGTACAAATCGGCGCGGGCGAAGTGTGTGCGCTACGCGCGCACGGAAGGAATCGATGCTGTGATGAGCAAGTACCGCCTCGACGCGCTCGTCGCGCCGACGCAGGGTCCGGTGTGGCTGATCGATCTCGTGAACGGCGACGGTGGTGGTGGTGGCAGCTTCACTCAACCGGCGGCAGTCGCGGGGTATCCGCACATCACGGTGCCGATGGGATTGGTGCAAGGGCTTCCGGTCGGGCTTTCGTTCGCTGGTCGCGCCTGGAGTGAGCCCACGTTGTTAAAGCTTGCTTATGCCTATGAGCAGGCGTCGAAGATGCGCAGGCCGCCCACTTTTGCGGCGACAGCGACGATCAATGCGTGAATCGTGAATCGTGAGTCGTGAATCGATCCACGATTCACGATTCACGATCCACGATGCACGATCAGATACTTCGCACCCTGAAGTCGACGTTATCGTTGATCCACTTCCACAACTCCGTCTGATCCTCGGGCTTGGCGCCTTTGTGGTAGTGCTTGGTCCACGTCGCCATCACCTCGTCGTCGACCGTCCACATGCGGACGCGATGACGCGGCACCTGCCGCTCCCACCGCACGGCGATCGTCGGCCGCGGATAGAGGATGCGCACGGTCACGTTCTTCGACAGGTACTCGAGCTTACTGACGTCGATCTTCTTGTACTTGCCGAGGCTGTCGTTCTTCGCCGCGGGCGTATCGGGAACGCCGTCTGTGACGAGGACGATATTCAGAGGCGCGAGCACGAGATTCTGCCGCGTCACGAGCGTCGCCACGCGACTGAAGAACGGGTTGAAGTCCGTCAGCCCATCGCGATTGGGGTACTCCTTCCGTAGATAGTGCGCGATCTCGGCGACGGTCATGTGTTCGAAGGTGTCGATCGGCTGGAACGACTTGGTTTCCTGCGGGTGCTCGCCGCCGATCGAACCGACAAAGACCGCGGTCGGCTGCTTGAGACCGCCAAGTCCGTGGATGTGAGCGTATATGTAGTTCGAGGTAAAGTCGATCGAGCTCTCGTAATCCTTGCCGAACGATCCGCTGACGTCGATGCCAATGACGAGCGTCGATCGCGGAATGCTCTGTGAGCCGCCGCCAGACGGCGCATCGCCGCAGGCTGCCGCCCACGTCATTCCGACCAGTGCAGCCACGAGGTGACTGTATCGCATTAGGCTACCCTCGCCATTGGATCACGCGGCGTACGATGCGAGCCGGTATGCTCGGAGAGCGCCGGCTTGCCCGACGCGCCTGGCGTCGCATGCAGAACGTCGTCGAGCGACTTGAATGGCAGCATGAACATCGGACGCGACTGCACCGTTACGACGGCGAAGTTGAGCGCCGAAGCGAACAGCTGGAGAACGGGGAGCGACAGTAGTTCGAACATTCGCTGCGCTTCCTCGTGGAACCACTTCGTCTCGGCCTTGAGCGCCTCGATCGGCGCACGCCATAGACTCGGCGCTTCCTGATGCTTCACGCTCGGCGCGCTGCCATGATCCATGTTCTGACGCGACAGGAACGCGATCAACGCGGGCGTTCCGAAGCGACCGAAGAGGAACCATGTCATGCCGCGCACACCCATCCATCCGAACGACGCGAGGGCGATCGTCGCGCCGATGCCTAACTGGACGCTGCCGCCAGACTGCTGCGCAATCCACGGCGTGATCGCGTCGATCAGCTCGCGGTAGAGGAACATCACCTCGAAGAACATCACCGCGCTTTCGACGATGACCATCGAGACGATATTGCCAACCTTCCGCTGCTTGATCGCCTCGTTCATCACATGCACGCAGGCGAAACTTCCGGCCACCAGCATGAACAGGAACATCCAAAGCATCGGCCGCATGAGGCGCGGATCGACCTCGGTGCCCGTGAGGCTGTCGAATACCTCTTTCAGCGTCGGCGTCAGCGTGAAAGTGAAGATCGTCGCTTCGACGGCCGACCAGACCATGAGCACGAGGAATGCGACCCACGGCATTCCGCCCGCCTGGAAGTAGTTCCGCGACGAGTTCTGGATCATGGTGATCGGTGCCCTAACGATTCCGATGACCAGACTCTTGAGCATGCGGAGGAAGAACCGCACCGAGGCGATGATCCATCCGAGAAAGGCGACGATGACGCGCACCATGCCCGTATAAAAGAACAGGATGCAGCGCCCGGCGTCCCACCACGTCATCAGGAGCAGGGTGAGGAACCGGCCGCGTCCCGAACGGAACGGCACCGTGTATAGCGACGCCGCGCTGGACCATGTACCGGCGCAGATGAGCAGTATCGGTATCATGAGCAACGCTTCAGCCGTTATGAAACCGATCGTTTGCTGGTGGCCGAAGATCCAGTGCAGCATCGTGCCTTGCCATGCCGCCAGCCAGCGGAACGGTGCGGTCAGTATCAGGATCGCCGGGCGCCAATTGGCGGGGAAGAGTTCCGCGAACGATTCGAACATTGAGTCGCCCTCGGGTGGGAGGAGGGAGTTATGAGGAACTTGCTCTGAGGGTGACGAGTGAATCCTCATAGAGCAAAAGGCCGCAATTGACCGATGTGCGATACGTCACCCGTTTAGCGATTCATAAATTGACGCGGCGTTAATGACCGACCGGCTATGGCGCCTCTTCGGGCTTTACTCTTGGGCGATCGTGAAGGCTAGCGGAGGCGTCGTCCGCCCGCTCTTCGGGTCAATGCACGCCTTGTCACGTCAGAGAGCGGTAGACATTGCGCGAAGAGCCTTCACGGCCCTTGCTCCAGACGCCACTATTATGATGACGTAGCCACTCCATCCTCACTTCGTTGTTCCTCGCATGGCCAGCCCCCTCAAGCGGTCAGCCGTCTTAGTCATCGTTGTCCTCGGCGCCTCCGGCGCTTGCAGCAAGCCAGCGAAACCCTTCGCGCCGCCGCCCGCACAGGTCGGCATCGTCACCGTTGCGCCGACGAGCATTCCCGAGGCGTACGAATTCGTCGGCCAGGTATCGCCGTATCGTCGCGTCGAGGTCCGCTCGCGCGTCGAAGGCATCGTCACGGAGCGGCCGTTCACCGAGGGCAGCTTCGTCCAGAAAGGACAAATTCTTTACAAGCTGGACGTGGTGAAGTACGACGCGGCCTATCGTAGTGCCGTTGCGCGCTTGGACAATGCCAAGCGCACTCTCGCGCGCCTCGAGCCGCTCGTCTCGCGACACGCCGTGGCGCAGCAGGACGTGGACAACGCTCGCTCGGAGCTCGAGTCGGCGCAGGCCGCGGTCGACGTTGCGAAGAAAGATCTTGATGACACCGTGATTCGAGCCGAGATCTCGGGGCAAGTGGGACGAGCGCGTCTCGAGCTCGGTGCACGTGTCACCGGCTCCGCCGATTTGTTGACGACCATCGATGAGCTCGACCCGATTTACGTCACTTTCCATCCGTCGTCGCAGCAGCTCCTCGCGTGGCAGCGCGACCCCCAGGCGCGCGCGCTGCTCGCCACGGGCGCGATGAACGTGAGCAACGGGACCGCAAGCGCAAACGGAATCGGCGTGCGCGCCGTACTACCAGACGGCTCGCTCCTCCCGCGCGTCGGCCACATCAATTTCATGTCGCCGTCGCTCGACTCGGCGAGTGGCACGCAGGAATTCCGAGCCGAATTCACGAATGGTGATCGCCGACTGTTGCCCGGTCAGTTCGTACGGGTGCGGCTCGAGGGCTTCGCGCGCTCGAGCGCACTCGCGGTTCCGCAGCGCGCCGTCCAGCAGGGTCTCGGTCGGCAGTTCGTCTACGTCGTCGGCGTCGGCGACACGGTCGTCGCGCGCGACGTCAATACCGGCCAGTGGAGTGGCAGTCTGTGGCTCATCGATTCCGGTCTCGTCGCCGGCGATCGCGTCGTCGTCGACGGGATTCAAAAAGTGGCACCGGGCCGAGTCGTTAGGCCGATGCCGATCGATTCGGCTGCGACGAAGAAGGTGAAGTCGTGAGCTCGACCGGGTATTCACCTAACGGGCACGCCGAGTCGGACGAAGTTCACTACTTCTTCATTCGCCGCCCCGTCCTCGCGGCGGTGATCTCGATCGTGATCACCCTGCTCGGCTTGTTCGCGATCAGGCTTCTTCCGATCGCGCGGTATCCGCAGATCTCGCCGCCGGCGGTGCGGATTCAGGCGAACTATCCTGGCGCGTCGTCTGAGGACGCGGCGCAAGCCGTCGCCGCGCCGATCGAGGAGCAGCTCGCCGGATTGCAGGGCATGCTGTACTACTCGTCCTCCAATTCGAGCGACGGCTCGACGAACATCACCGTCACCTTCGACGTCTCGCGCAGTCAGGACCTCGCCGCGGTCGATGTCCAAAATGCGGTGAAGCTCGCCGAGCCGCAGCTGCCAGACGCCGTGCGAACCAACGGGATCACGATTCTCAAGGCGAATACCGATATTCTCGCCGTCGTGGCATTACGCTCGAGTGATCCGCGCTATGACGCGACATATCTCGCGAATTTTCTGAAACTGAACGTTCTCGACGAATTGAAGCGTGTTTCAGGCGTCGGCGACGCGACGCCGTTCCCCGCGCGCGATTTCGCGATGCTGCTGCAACTCGATCCCGATAAGATGGCGCAGCTCGGGATCACCGTGACTGATGTGGCGGCCGCGGTCCGCGAGCAGAACGCGACGAATCCTGCGGGTCGCCTCGGGGCAGAGCCGTCTCCTCCTGGGACGCAGCTCACACTACCGATCACCACGCTCGGTCGCCTAACGAATCCAAAGGAGTTCGA
>DATEGN010000421.1:0-4367 GCA_035280125.1 Gemmatimonadaceae bacterium
GAGGAGCTCATTTGCGATCGTGTCGACGAGTGCCGGATAGCTCGACGCTCTCCCCTCGGCACTCGCCGCGGCGCGCTGAGCACCGCTCGACGCCTCGAGCAAGCGCGCGGTCATCTTGATTCCTTGCGGCGTGCGGAGCACGGAGCCGAGCACCAGCTCCCCGGCGCGGAGGCTGAGGGCAACTTTGAGATTCTGTTCCTGCGAGAGATCGGAGTCGGCGCGACCGCCCGCGTTCTTCCATGCGTTACGCACCGCCGCGACACTCACCGCGCGGGGCAGACGGTCGTGGAGCAATTCCATCATTCCTTCGCGCAGATCGGCGACCGAGGAATCGTTCGCGGTGACGCGGAACGGCAACACGGCCACGAGATCGTTGTCGGCGCTCGCTGAACGATGAGAGAACACTGACATCGCGACGATGGCCGCGATGATTGCCACGGCCACACTTGCGACAGCGACTACCCGTTTGGGACTGAACTGGCGCGTCGCGCGGAATGCCGTACCGATTGCGACTTCGTTCCTGCCGCTGACGTGACCTTCCGCGGCACGCACCATGTCGCCGGCGGTGCGAAAACGATCGGCCGGCGCCTTTGCGAGCCCGCGCTGCACGGCTGCGTCCAACTGCTGCGGACAGCTCTGTCGTTCGCGGCACAGCGACGGTGGCGGGGTGGTGACGTGATGGGTGATGAGAGCTTGCAGCGTCGCACCGCGAAAGGGAGGTACGCCCGCGATCATCTCGAACAGCGTGCAGGCCAGACTGTAGATGTCGGAGCGGCCGTCCACAGCGGAGTCGCCCGTCGCCTGCTCGGGACTCATGTACGTTGGCGTGCCGACGGCGATTCCCGATTCGGTGAGCGGTGTGCTCGCCGCGGTGTCGAGCGCGCGTGCGAGACCGAAGTCGGCGACGAGCACCTCGCCGGCGACCAGCAGGATGTTCTCGGGTTTGATGTCGCGGTGGACGACGCCTTCGGAGTGCGCGTAGTCGATGGCCGAGGCGATCTGTCGCGCGATCGACAGTGCCTCGTCGATGGGAAGTTGGCGCTCGCGCTCGAGCTTCTGACGCAAGCTCTCGCCGGCGACGTACGGCATTACATAGTAGAGCGTCCCCGCGGCTTCGCCCGAGTCGATCAGGGGCAGAATGTGCGGGTGTGTGAGACGGCCCGCGACGTCGATCTCACGAATGAAGCGCTCGGCGCCGAGGGCGCTCGAGAGCTCGGGACGGAGCACCTTCACGGCTACGTAGCGGCGGTGGCGGATGTCACGGGCGAGGTAGACCACCGCCATGCCGCCTCGACCGAGCTCGCGCTCGATCTCGTAGCGTCCGGCGAGAGCTCGAACCAGCTCCTCGTTTGGACCGATCATCCCGTAACTCCCGCCAACGTCAACGCGCAACGTGACTACATGATTGCGGACGTGCTGGAGGCAGGGCTAACGTAGGAAAATGAGCGGCTGTTCACCAGCCCCGTTCGCGGGTGGGCTGTTGGATAAGATCTTCTCAACAACAGCGTTTTTGCGGGCTATTCGCTCTCGATCGCTCCTTCAGGAACGGAGACCACCATGTCCGACGATGATGCGTTGACCGCGACGCAACGCGACTTCATGAAGTCGCAGGCGAAGAAGGTGCTGGACCTGCTCGTCAAGATCGCGCCGATCCCGACGGGTGTAAAAGAGGCTTATTCTGTCTCGAGGGAGACGACAAAGGCGTTGGACATGACGAGCGCCACGTTCGATTCGGGGCTGTTGACCGCATCGGACAGCAGCATGAATCGCCTCGCCGAAATCGCGCGGCACCTGTCGAATGAGCTGTCCACGCTGAGTCGAAAAGACGAAGATTGGTGGCTCATGACTTCGGGCGCGAACTTCTTCAGCAAGTCGGATTCGACGGAGGCGTTGAAGCGCCTTCAGCAGCAACGACAGCATCTGTTGGCGCTCAAGGAAGCGTGCGACGGACTCAAAACTCTCGCTGCCGTGGCATTCGCGGCAAGTGTCTCCAACGTCAAGGGATTGGCAAAGGCCTACATCCCGAGCATCGCGGCAATCGATGGAGTGGTCACGAAGGAGACTCGAGACAACTTCGACGTTTGTATGCGGCTCATCGATGTGATCCTGGCGAAGTTCGACGTCGCCATAGCCGCAACCGCCGACATGAACAAGGCGATCGATCGTTTCTTGAGATTGATCAACACGCAGGACAAGCGACAGATCGGCACGGCCGGCTCACCTCACGAACGCCGCACCTGAGGTGACGATCCTCGCTGCCGTAATCGTTAGGCAGTTGCCTGGCTCCACGAGCGCGTAAGAGAGCTGCACAGACGGGCCCGCTGAAGGGAGCTGATGTCAACGACGCGCGCGCCGAAGGATCCGGCGAGACGTCGCGTCCCGCACGTGAATGCAGAGCTTCCCCATAGGCCAATTGATATCGAGCGTCGACCGCGCGTATTTCACGCAACGAGGCCGGCATGGAAAACGTCAGGCAAGCGCATGCGGCGATGTGCATGCTCGCAGCTGCCGCTGGACTGCTCATCGCTTGCGGTGCGCGAGACAAATCCTCGAACGGGGAACTGGACACGGCGAAACCGCCACTCGCCGCGAGCCTACGATCGCTACCGCCTATCCCAAGAATCGATTCGCTCGCACGTCCCAAAGCGCTCGACCAGATCGGCGTCCCGCTCGCGCTCACACGCGCCGCGATTCCAGCCGACAACCCTCAGACGCCAGAGAAGATTGCACTCGGCGAGAAACTCTTCTTCGACGGTCGGTTGTCGGCGAACGGCACCGTTGCGTGCGCCACCTGCCACAATCCGCGATTAGCGTTCACTGACGGCAAGCCCGTCTCCGTTGGCATCCGCAATGGGCTCGGCCAGCGGAACGCGCCTACGGTATTGAACGCACTCTACAACAAGTTCCAGTTCTGGGACGGCCGCGCACCAACGCTGGAGACACAGGCTGCTTTCCCGATCATCAATCCTGTCGAGATGGGGCAGGCGAACCTCGACTCGGCTGTGGCCCACGTCGCCGCGGTGTCAGAATACAGGGTTGCCTTTCAGCGCGTCTTCGGTCGCGCGCCTAACGCCGCCAATCTCGTGCGAGCCATTGCATCCTACGAGCGCTCGCAGCTCAGCTTCGACGCTCCGTTCGATCGGTTCATGGCGGGCGACTCCACCGCGATCGATGCCGCCGCGAAGCGTGGCTGGGGGTTGTTCAGGACGAAGGCGCGATGCAACAAATGCCATCTCGCGACCGACACCACGAGTCGGCCCGCGCGATTCACCGACGACACCTTTCACAACATCGGCGTCGGCATTCAGCGGCATCAGGTCGTGCCGCTCGCGCGCGTAGCGGAGCGGACCATGCCCAAGGGCGGCATGCTGGCGATCGATCAGGCCGCGATACTGACGCCCATGTCGGTGCTCGGCCGCTACCTGATCACCAGAAACGATTCAGACATCGCATCTTTCAAGTCACCCGACTTGCGCAACGTGATCGTGACCGCGCCCTACTTTCATGACGGTTCCGCCGCGACGCTCTGGGATGTCGTGGACCACTACAATAAGGGCGCCGGAACAGGGGACCCGTGGCTCGATCCGGACATCCAGCCACTGGCGTTACATGAAGGCGAGATCGACGATCTGGTGGCGTTCATGGCATCCCTGACGAGCCCGAGCTATCGCGAGCTGGCGGCGACAGAGCTCGTCCGGCAACGGCAGATTTCCCGAACGACGCGCCCACAACGCGATTCGGCCAGGGCGTTTGCTCCGAAGGTCGTTCAGCCGAAACCGCCGGCGAAGTGAGTGAGCTCGATGGGTATTGCTCAGAGTGCAATCGAACCGCTTTGAAGTCCTGGTCGATGTGATCGTGGGTCAGGCAATTCCGGGAAAAGCCAGATTGAGCCTCGAGAGGTAAGATGTCAGCTCCGGCCTACTCCGTGTGGCCGGCGCGCATCTCACCCAGGGTGGCGAGCCAAGATACGAGACACGAGAAATCGGCTGGGAGCGGCGAGATTGAGATGCTCATTCGTTTTCGGCGGTTCCTCAACCGTGCGTGTCCAAGGCGTCCGAAATTACGCGTCCGTTGGCACAGCGATCGCCAGAGCGTGGGCCCGTTGCCAGATCTTGAGTGACTTGAAATCGCGCATGCGGCGATGATACGCGATCTGGTCGTGGCGCCCAGAACCAATTCATTTCATGGCTCATCTTCACGTCTCGACCCTGAAGCTCAATCTCGATGCTCGCGGCTTGCTTCTTGTACCTGCCCATCTCGCGATATTAGCCACAAGTTGGTCGTGGGCGCGAGCTCCGTTGCTTCTAGGTGTCGCACACCGCAGGCGAGCCTGAGCCGCGTCCCGATCACTTGTCGCGGTAAGCCCG
>DATEGN010000422.1:0-7325 GCA_035280125.1 Gemmatimonadaceae bacterium
CACAGAAGCCCGCCGTGTGCAATCGGCCGACGCCGGACACGCCTTCGTCCAACTTCGACGTGTTCACCCGTACCTGGGCGGAGCAGTATGGCTTCTTCGATCTCAAGCATGTCGACTGGGCGGCGATCGTTGCGGCGAATCGACCCAAGGTAACCGACGCGACGCCCCCGAAAGAGCTATTTGCCGTGCTGCAGGGAATTATCGAGCCGCTACACGACGCACACACGTATATCGGCGCGCAGGAGCCGTCTCTGCGCTTCTCGGGATTTCGCGAAGCGAATGACCGCATTCCGCGCGACCAGTTCCCACGCGCGCTGGCGACCGTCGAACGCTATCTCACGGGCGGCCTGCGCAAGTTCTGCGAGGGCCAACTCGAGTTCGGAATGCTCACGCCGGACATTGCGTATCTGCGCATCCGCGGCTTCAGTCGTTACACACAGGACGGCTCTTTCGACAGTGGACTCATCGCGCTCGAGACGGCGCTCGACACGATCTTCACTGGCGCCGGCTCGTGGAAAGGACTCGTGACCGACGTTCGCATCAATGGCGGCGGCGCCGACCCGTTAGGCCTGGCGATCGCCAGCCGGCTCACCGCGAAGGACTACATCGCGTACACGAAGGAGGCCCGGCTCGACCCGAACGATCCGTCGCGCTGGACGCCGGGACAAGCGAGCTGGGTTCGCGTCACGGCCCGTCCGGGCTTCCGCGGCCCCGTCGTACACCTCACTGGTATCCACAGCGTCAGCGCGGCCGAGACCTTTACGCAAGCCCTGATCGACCGCGAGCCGAAGGTCGTTCGCGTCGGTCAGAACACGCAGGGCGTCTTCTCCGATGTCCTCGGTCGACGTCTGCCAAACGGCTGGCGTTTCGGGTTACCTAACGAGCGGTTCGTCACCGACGACAAGACGTACGACGGCACCGGCATTCCGCCGATGATCCGCGTACCGGTGTTCCCGCCGGCCGATCTCGCGAGTGGCCGCGACAGCGCGATCGAGAAAGCGCTCGAGATCCTCGGCGAGCCGAGGCCGCGACCATGACACTCTTTGGAGGAATCATGTTCAAGCGTTCGCAATGTTGCCCGGTTACGAAGGGCGAGCCGTCGTGCTCGTGCTGCAAGTGCTGCCGGTGCTGCTGTCCGTTGCGTTGGCGCCGACGCGGGGCGAAATGACGCCAGAGCGTCGCGGCACGCGCGTCGAGCTCCCGAAGGAACGGTCTCAGTTCTCAATCTTATAAATCTCGCGCTTCCCGTGGTCGACGAGGTCGTGATAGCCCTTCATGATCTCCTCGAACTTCTTCATGTCCTCATTGGCGCCTTGCGGATTGGACATCATCTTCTCGAATTCGCCGAGGTCCGCGACTTCCATTTCTGCTACGACCGTCCAGTACTGCTCCGCTGAGAAGTCGGTCATGATGCGCATCCGCGGCATTCCGAGCTTCTCGTTCAACTTCGACATGGAGACAAACTTCTCGGTCATCGCCCGTACCTTGCCGGGTTTGCAATACATGATTTCGCGGATGAGATACATGGATGGCTCCGTTAGCTAACTACTAGAAGCTCTTTCACGCACAATGCCAAACCTCCGGACTCGGCCGGCGCATTCGATCGAGCGACATTAGTTCAGCGCTTGACGGAGACGCCCGAGCATCGCCACGATGTGGGATGCCAAGAAAGCGCGCGACCAAAACAGCAACGTCAGAAGCGCCGGCGCACGTGCCGACGCAGGGTCTTTACGGCTGGATCACGCACACGGAGCTTGCAAGCGACGATCCCGCGGCGACGAAGGAGTGGTGCGCCGCCGTGTTCGGCTGGACCTTCAAGCCGAGCATGCCATCGCCTAACGGCGAATATCACCTGTTCGCGTACTCTGAAAAGGGGGGCGGCGGTATTCGGCAGACGCACGCGTCGGAGACGCCGAGCAGCATGCCGGTGGTGCACGTCGAGGATGCGAAGGCGGCCTTCGAGAAGGCACTCCGCGAAGGCGCGCAGGAGATCATGCCGCCGACACGGGTGATGGCGGGGGTGACGATCGCGGTCGTGCGCGCGCCGGGGGGCGTTCCGATCGGGTTGTCAGGACCCTGATCGTGATGGTGCTAGGTGCTATAGGTGCTAGGTGCTAGGTGCTAGACAGGAGACATCTTCTAACACCTAGCACCTAACACCTCTCACCTAGCACCTATCATGCTTCGCTCAGGATGACAGACAGAATCGACGCGTGGTTCGCCTCGCGCGGCTGGACCCCGTTTCAATTCCAGCGCGAGGTCTGGGACTCTTACCTCGCTGGTGAGAGTGGACTCGTTCACGCGGCGACGGGCACGGGCAAGACACTCGCGGCATGGATGGGTCCTCTGCTCGAGGAGCTTTCCGCGGCGCGCTCCAGGCAACACGGTCTCCGCGTCGTCTGGATCACGCCACTGCGCGCGCTTGCGGCCGACACGGCCGAGTCGCTCCGTGAGCCGCTCGAGGCGTTAGGCATACCCTGGCGCGTCGAGACGCGCACCGGCGACACTTCACCAGCCCAACGCGCGCGCCAACAACGCAAGCTTCCGGAAGCACTCGTCACGACACCCGAAAGCCTGACCCTGTTCCTCACGCGCGACGATGTCGCTGAGATCTTTGCTGACCTGCGACTCATGGTCGTCGATGAATGGCACGAGCTGATGGGGACGAAGCGCGGCGTGCAGGTGGAGCTCGCGCTCGCACGGCTGCGCGCCTTGCGACCCAACGTGCGCACGTGGGGGCTTTCGGCGACGATCGGCAATCTGGACGTCGCGCTTCGCGCGTTGTTAGGCGTACAGCCAACAAGCGTCGGCCGCATCGTTCGTGGCGTCGAGCCAAAGGAGATCATCGTCGACTCGTTGATTCCGCCACGCGTCGATCGATTTCCGTGGGCTGGACACCTCGGCACGCAGATGCTGCCGCAGGTGGTCGAGGCGATCGAGGAAGGCGAGAGCGCGATCGTCTTCACCAACACGCGCTCGCAAACGGAGATCTGGTATCAGGCCATTCTCGCCGCGCGACCGGAGTGGGCGGGCACGATCGCACTCCATCACGGCTCGCTCGACCGCAAAAAGCGAGAATGGGTGGAAGAGGGATTGCGCACTGGCCGGCTGCGCTGTGTCGTCGCCACGTCGAGTCTCGATCTGGGCGTGGACTTCTCACCCGTCGATCGCGTGCTGCAAATCGGAAGTCCAAAGGGAGTTGCCCGGCTTCTCCAACGCGCAGGTCGCAGTGGCCACCGACCCGGCGCGACGAGCCGGGTCACTTGCGTTCCGACGAACGCGCTCGAGCTGATCGAGGTCGCCGCGGCGCGTGACGGCATTGCCGCCGGTGCAATCGAGGCGCGGCTGCCGGTGACGCGTCCCCTCGACGTGCTCGCTCAGCATGTCGTGACCGTTGCGTTAGGCGGCGGCTTCGTACCCGACGAATTGAAGGCCGAAGTCACATGCACACACGCCTATGCGGCGCTCGAGGACGACGAATGGCGCTGGGTGCTCGACTTCGTCTCGAGCGGCGGCGACGCGCTGCATGCGTATCCCGAATACGCCCGCGTCGTCGAACGGAACGGACGCTGGATCGTCGAGAGCAGCTTCCTCGCGAAGCGGCATCGTCAGTCGATCGGTACCATTGTGGCCGACGGCCACATTGCCGTTCAGTATCTTCGTGGCGCGAGGCTCGGCTCCGTGGAAGAGTCTTTTATTGCACGCCTCAAACCCGGTGACCGGTTCGTGTTTGCCGGGACGCCGCTCGAGTTCGTGCGTGTGCGCGACATGACGGCCTGGGTGCGCCGCGCACCGAACGTGAGAGGCGCCATCCCTCGCTGGCAGGGCAGTCGCATGGCGATGACGGACTCACTCGCCGCAATGTTGCGCGAGCGATTCGGCGAGGCGTCGCGCGAGGAGCTCCGCGGCGCGGAAATGACGGCGCTGCGCCCGCTTTTCGACGTGCAGCGGCGCTGGTCGCGCATCCCGAAGCCTAACGAGCTACTCATCGAACAGGTGAAGACGCGCGAAGGGTACCACTTGTTCTGGTATCCCTTCGAGGGCCGACTGGTACACGAGGGACTGGCGGCACTGATGGCGTATCGGCTCGCGCGGCTCGCTCCGATTACTTTTACCATGTCGGCAAACGACTATGGCTTCGAGCTCTTGTCAGTCGATACGCCGCCCCTCGAGGCGGCGCTCGCCGGCAATGTGCTTTCCCCCGAGTCGCTGCTCGACGACGTACCGGCGTCACTCAACGCGACCGAGATGGCGCGGCGGCAATTCAGAGAGATCGCGCGGGTGGCCGGACTCGTTTTCCCCGGACTGCCGCGCGCGGGCAAGACCGCGCGTCAACTGCAAGCGTCATCAAGCCTTTTCTTCGACGTGTTTCAACGCTATGACCCCGGCAATCTTTTGCTGACCCAGGCACATCGTGAGGTCCTCGAACGGCAACTCGAGTCGTCGCGGCTTGGTCGCACGCTCGAGCGACTGTCGCGCGCCGATGTGGTGATTACGACACCCAAGCGAGTCACACCGCTCGGCTTTCCGTTGCTCGTCGATCGCACACGCGAGCGCGTGTCGTCGGAATCGCTCAGCGATCGGATCAAGCGCATGCAGATCGCGCTCGAGAAGGCCGCCGGATGAGCGCAACGATTGAGCTCGCGGGCGAAGCGGTCGCACTCATGTCCGACGGTTCGCTCTACTGGCCGGCCACGCGGACACTGCTCGTCGCGGATGCGCACATCGGCAAGGCAGCGACCTTTCGCGCGAGTGGGATCTTCGTGCCACGCGGTACCACTACCGCGGCGCTCGACCGTCTGGACGACGCACTCGCTGTCACCGGCACAAAGCGAGTCGTATTCCTCGGTGATCTGCTTCATGCCCGTGAGGGTCGGTCACCGGAGACGTTGCGTGTCGTCGAGCAGTGGCGCGCGTCGCACGCGGATCTCGAGATCGTGCTCGTGCGCGGCAATCACGATCGTTCCGCTGGCGATCCACCCGCGTCGTTAGGTATCCGATGTGTCGGCGCACCGATGGTCGACGGGCCGTTTGCATTCGTGCATCATCCGACAATCATCGAAGGCAAATACGTTTTCGCCGGCCATATTCATCCGGCTGTACGGTTGAGTGGCCCGGGTCGGCAGCATGCTCGCCTCGCATGTTTCTGGATTCGTGAGAGCTATGCCGTATTGCCCGCCTTCGGAGACTTCACTGGCCAGGGCATCATCGAACCGACGGAGCACGACCGTGTGTTCGCGATTGTGGAAGGATCGGTGATCAAGGTCTCCTGTCATCCCGAGGAGCTACGCGACGAAGGATCCACTATCAGTCGAGTAGACCCTTCGCTGCGCTCAGGATGACACGGCAATGTTCAGCGAAACCGCCGATCTGTACGACCTGATCTACTCGGGCTTCAAGAATTACGACGCCGAGTGCAGTGCCATCGCGGCGCTCATCGGCCGCGAACAACCGGGCGCGCGTACGGTGCTCGACGTCGCTTGCGGCACGGGCGAGCATGCGCGATTGCTCAACGAGCGGCATGGGTTCGAGGTGGATGGCCTCGACCTCGATCCGGCCTTCGTGCGCATCGCTCGAGACAAGCTGCGAAGCGGTACGGTATACGAGGGCGACATGACGTCGTTCACGTTGCCGCGTACGTACGATGTTGTCCAATGTTTGTTCAGCTCGATCGGATACGTGCGTACACTCGACAACGTTAGGCGCGCGCTCGAATGCTTCCGCGCGCATCTGGCGCCGGGCGGTATGGTGCTCGTCGAGCCCTGGTTCGCTCCGGACGTGTTGGAGCACGGTCGCGTGAGTATCAACACCGCCGAATCAAAGGACGTGAAGGTCGCGCGCATGGCGCGACTGGAGGTCGACGGGCAGCTGTCGCGACTTCACTTCGAGTACTTGATCGGTCGCAACGGTGGCATCGACCGCGCGACCGAGGTCCATGAGCTCGGATTGTTCACGACCGAGGAGATGCTCGAGTGCTTCAGTAAGGCCGGCTTACGTGCGACGCACGATCCAAACGGTGGCGCGGGACGTGGGCTCTTCCTGGCTCGCGTCATGGCGATCGCTTAACGACTCGTCCCAACCCTTCGCGCCCGACCGTTGTCCAACCCGGGTCATCACGAAAGTGGACCCGCGATGCTCCTCTCGAACCTCGCCCTCAACGCGCTGCTGTTGGCAATGCCGCCACAGCATGCGACAAGCTCGGCCGTGCTCGCCTCAGGCCCGGACCCACGTACCGCCGCGATAACGGCGGTTGCTGTCCGGGCGCGTAAGGCGCCCGTTCTCGACGGCCGCAATGACGACGACGCGTGGCAAGGCGCCGCCAAGATCACTGCCTTCCGGCAATTCGCGCCGCATGTCGATAGCGAGCCATCGTTCAAGACCGAATTCCAGGTCGCGTATGACGAGCACAATCTCTACGTCTTCGTGCGCATGTACGACCCGCATCCCGACAGCATCATGCACGCGCTCTCGCGCCGCGATGTGCGGGGGCCCTCGGATCAGATCAAGATCATCGTCGACTCGTATGGCGACAAACGCTCGGGCTACGAGTTCGCCGTCAACCCTGACGGCGTCAAGCGCGATTACGCCATCAGCAACGACAATCAGGAAGACGACTCCTGGAATGGCATCTGGGACGTCGTCACGGCCGTCGATTCGTTAGGGTGGACGGCTGAGTTTCGTATACCTCTCTCGCAGCTGCGCTACGCGCATTTGCGCACTCATGTCTTCGGATTCGGTATTTGGCGAGATGTGGAGCGACGCGCCGAGCGCGACTCCTGGCCGCTCTACTCGCCGGACAAGAATGGCCTCTCGTCGCAGCTCGGAAGGCTCGACGGCATCACGGGGATCACGACCGCGCAACGGCTCGAGGTAACGCCCTACGTCGTCACGAAAAACGTCGAGCGAACACTGCCTAACGCACAGTTTGGCCGCGGACAGGACGCCTCGGTCGGCGGCGACCTCAAATTCGGCATCACACCCAACGTCACACTCGACGCAACGGTCAACCCGGATTTCGGCCAGGTCGAAGCGGATCCCGCCGTTCTCAACCTCTCGGCGTTCGAGACGTTTTATGCCGAGAAGCGGCCCTTCTTCGTCGAGGGGACGGGACTCTATCAGTTTCAGCTCAACTGTTACATCGTCGTCGACTGCAGCACGAACGAAGGACTGTTCTACTCGCGTCGCATCGGCCGCGCGCCGACCTTGAGCGGTTTGTACGGAGACGCGAGCACGCCGACTGCAACGCCGATTGCCGCGGCGACGAAGCTCACCGGTCGTACGGCGAACGGCCTCTCATTTGGGGTTCTCGATGCGGCAACCGAGCG
>DATEGN010000423.1:0-4349 GCA_035280125.1 Gemmatimonadaceae bacterium
GAGCGCTGTCGAGCAGCTGACGTTGCACCGCGACTGGTCGCTCGAAGCAAAGCGCGTCGAACGTCTGACCAGCATTGAGCACGCAGTTTCCACCGTCCCAATAACCAACCACCAACCACCAACAACCAGCTTCGGCTTATCGGCTCAGGTGTATCGTCTCGAGGACGCCGAAGACGCCGCACGCGCGGGCGCAACCGAGATCGTCTTCGATGCATTCTTGCGACATCCAGCGCCGCCGCTCGCCCGCGTCCGCGCACTCGCCGAAGCGTTAGGCGCACGGGGAATCACGCTGCGGCTCCGCACACCCACGATCGTTCGTCCAGAAGAGCGGCGTGGCGTCACCAAATGGCTCGACAGCGGATTGCCCTTGCTGAGCGGACACCTCGGCCTCGTTGCCGAATTCGGGCGCGCCGGACGCGATGTGACCGCAGACTACGCGGTCAACGTCATGAATCAGCACAGCGCCGCGCGTGTGTTCCACCTTGGCGCACGTCGCATCGTGTTGTCCGTCGAGCTCACCGCAGACGAGATGATCGCTGTTGTTGCCCCGTGGATGGGCACCGGCTTCGACGTTTTTCTCTATGGTCGCCCGGAAGGAATGACGATCGAGCATTGTGTGCTGTCGGCCGCATTCGATCGCGAGCCCACGACGTGTCGCGACCTGTGTGTGCAGAAGCACGCGAACGTGACGCTCACCGATCCGGCGGGCTACGACTTCGCGGTGGCCACCGATTCGGCGTGCCGCAATCGGCTGCTGCATTCGCGTCCGGTCGAAGGCTCGGAGTACGTCGCGCGCCTGTGGAACGTGGGGATTCGCGGTTACCAGTTGGTGTTCAACGTTCCCGGCGATCCGATCACGGAGGTCGTTGGCGCCTACCGGCGAATGCTCGACGGCCTCGCGGCGGGAGAGCGACTCGGCCAGAACGAAATCAACGACATTCGAGAGACGCTGCACGGCGCGTTCACGCGCGGTCACTTCGCTCGAGCGGTATGAGCATGCGGTCGTTCGATGCGTGGCGTAGCCTAACGGTTGCGGGCATCCGCGGCGTTGTGCCAAGTCTGACGGCATGACAACGGCCTCATTCGATGATGCCCGCGCTACGCTGCGCCAGCACTTCGGCTATACCGATTTCCGCCCTGGTCAAACGCAAGCGGTGGAATCGGTGCTCCAGGGACACGATACGCTCGTCGTGCTTCCCACCGGTGGGGGAAAATCGATCTGCTACCAGGTGCCGGCTCTGATTCTCCCAAAGCTCACCGTCGTGATCTCGCCGCTGATCTCGCTCATGAAAGATCAGGTCGACGCACTCACACGGCGTGGCCTGCCGGCGACCTTCGTCAACAGCTCGCTTCCGCCGTCACAGGTGGCGGACCGATTGGCACGCGTGCAACGTGGCGAGTTCAAGCTGCTCTACCTTGCACCGGAACGATTCGATGTCGGGAGAACAGCCGAGCGCTTGAACGAGATAGGGGTGTCATTGCTCGCTGTCGACGAAGCGCATTGCATTAGTGAGTGGGGGCACGACTTTCGGCCCAGCTATCTGCGCATCGCCCGAGTGCGGGAACGGCTCGGCTGGCCGCCGGTTGTTGCGCTGACAGCGACAGCGACGCCACACGTCCGTGCCGACATCGTACGACAGCTCAAGCTCGAGAGCGCGAAGACCATCATTACGGGGTTCGACCGTCGTAACTTGCGGTATCACGTCGTGTCGACGCGCAGCGAGGGAGACAAAGACGAGGCCCTCGTCGGCATTCTGCGGCAGAGCCCTGGCCTGGCCGTCGTTTACGCCTCGACACGCCGGACGGTCGAACGCATCACCAATTTGCTGAACGATACCCGCATTGCCGCGGTCGCGTATCACGCGGGCCTCGACGACAAGCACCGTCACGAGGTGCAGGATGCGTTCATGAAGGAGCGCGTCCGTGTGATCGTGGCGACGAATGCGTTCGGCATGGGCATCGACAAGCCGAATGTGAGGCTCGTTGTGCATTACGCGATGCCGGGCACGCTGGAGGCATACTATCAGGAAGCTGGCCGAGCGGGCCGCGATGGCGAGCACGCGAACTGCTTCTTGCTGCATTCATTTCAGGATCGGTTCACACATGAGTTCTTTATCAAGGGATCGTATCCTGAGCGGACGGTCATCGAAGATGTCTATCGTGTGCTTCGACGCAGCGCCGAACCGGGAATGACCGCCATCCCGGCCGAAGAGATCGCGTCTCGAGTTCGCGGCAAGGTGAATGTGCGCGAGGTAGAGGGTGCACTTCGCATTCTCGCGAGCGCCGGCGCCTATCGGCGTGAGCCCGAGAGCGCCACGCGCGCTCATGTTCGCCTACTGGCCACGCCACAACGAATTAAGCGCGAGCTCGGTGGCACAGCCGATTCGATGGATCTTGGATTGCTGCGCGCGATGTGGCGCGTCGCCGGTACCGCGCTCGAGGAGGGCGCGTCGATCGATCTCGATGGACTACCGCCAGGATTCGGCGGTGCGGCCGGCGTTATGCCGCTCCTCGACGCCCTGCAGGATCGGCAGTTTCTCGAGTGGAAACGCGCGGGCGGCGGCCGTGTCGTCGACCATCCGCGCCGAGAGCTCGCGAGCTTCGATATCGATTGGGAGACGCTCGACCGGCGTCGGCGCGCTGACTTGGCGAAGCTCGACGCGATGCAACAGTACGCCTACCTGAAGAGCTGCCGACGTGGTTTCGTTTTGCGCTACTTCGGCGATCCGGCCGCGCGCAAGCAGTGCGGCGGCTGCGACAATTGCCTTGGCACCCACGTGGACACATCGAAGCTGGGTCCTTCGTCACGCAAGGGCACGCGCGGTCGCCGGCCGGTTGCGCGCGAGCGCGCCAAGGAGTCGGCAAACGATGTCCTCGTCGACGGTGCCGATGGCGTTTTACTAGAGCGCCTTCGCACTCTTCGGCGAGCAATTGCCAAGGAACAACAAGTGCCTGCGTATGTCGTATTTCCCGATCGCACGCTCGCCGAGATGGCCGTTCGGCGTCCGCGAACGATCACGGCCCTTGGCGAGATTCGTGGGGTAGGACCAACGAAGCTCGAGCGATACGGCGAGCGCTTTTTGAACCTCTTGCGTTCGGTGGACGGCACCGAAGCCGCCTAACGATTTTATGGACGACACACTCTACTTCACCGAGCAGCACCTTGCCACGCGCGAAATGGTTCGCCAATTCGCGCGCGACGAGATCGCGCCCACGGCGGCGAAATGGGATGCGGAAGGGAAGTTCCCGTGGGAAAACATCAAGAAAATGAGTGAGCTCGGGCTGCTCGGCGTCCCGTGGTCCGAGGAGCTGGGAGGCGCTGGGCTCGACACGATCAGCTTCATGATCGTCATCGAGGAGCTGGCAAAGGTGGATGCGTCGCACGGGCTTACTGTGTCCGCGCATACGACGCTCGGAACGTCGCCAATAGTTCGATTTGGCACCGAGGAGCAAAAGCGTCGTTTTGTGCCACTACTCGCGTCGGGGCGCGTCATGGGAGGCTTCGGGCTCACCGAGCCGGACGCCGGTAGCGACGCGGGCGGTACCCGCACCACGGCCGTGCGAAAGGGCGATCGCTATGTCGTCAACGGCGTGAAGCGATTCATTACGCACGGCAGCGTCGGCGAGATTTTCGTCGTCACCGCGGTCACCGATCGGTCGAAGGGCACGAAAGGCATCAGCTCTTTCGTGCTTACTAAAGAGACGACCGATATCACGACGGCACGGCGCCTCGGCGTCGGCGACGAGCCGAGTTTGCCCCGCATGAAAGGCTTCCGGGCCGGAAAGAAAGAAGACAAACTCGGTTGGCGCGCCTCCGACACCGCCGAATTGATCATGGAAGACGTCGAGGTTCCGGCCGAGAATCTTCTGGGTGCCGAGGGAAACGGCTTCGTCAACTTCATGAAGACGCTCGACAACGGTCGCATCGGCATTGCGGCGCTTTCGCTCGGCATCGCCGAAGGGGCGCTCGAGCATGCCCTGAGCTACGCCTCGATGCGGAAACAGTTCGGCCAGGCGATCGCGAATTTCCAGGGCATCCAGTTTCAACTCTCCGACATGGCGACGGAGATCGAGGCAGGGAAGCATTTGATGTTTCACGCCGCGTGGCTCGCGCAGCACGGCCGTCCGTTCGCCAAGGAAGCGGCGATGGCAAAGCTGTTCTGCTCCGAGCTGGCCATGCGGGCGACGATCAAGGCTGTACAGATCCACGGGGGCTACGGCTATACGAAGGACTATCCCGTCGAGCGCTTCATGCGCGATGCGAAGATCTGTGAGATCGGGGAAGGTACGTCCGAGATTCAGCGCATCGTTATCGCGCGGCAGCTGCTGAAGGAAGTGTCTGACTGAGC
>DATEGN010000424.1:0-6942 GCA_035280125.1 Gemmatimonadaceae bacterium
CGCCGAATGTTCGACGCGGGCACTTCGACTGTGTATTCTCCAACCTTGAATCGAGCCGCCGTGCCATTGTTCACGCCAAGTGAGTCGTACAGCGGACCGGCAAGCGACATGTCAGAAGCGCCCATGTCGACGAATGCATACGCGGTGTGCGTCGAGCCGTTCGGCATGAGAAAACTCAAGAGCGCGTAGACGCGGTTGCCCTCGAGAACGAAGCTCGTCGTCCCGCTCGATGGTGGCGCTTGCGCCTCACATACCGACACGAGCAGCATGCACGCGAGGGCGCGCCCTGCGTTCGCCGACAGCTTCAATCGTGCGTTCACCGTGTCGACGAAGCTCGATGTTCGGACGCCGAGTATTTTGCAGGCAAATCCGAAATCAGCGCAACAGCACCAGTCGTGATCCGATGCCGCTGGAAGAAGCCGCTGTTGACCTCGAGCGCGTAGCGATACGGCACATCGGGCGGATACGATGGGCAGCCCTGCGCCAGCATGGACTCGCACGGTTGCATGGCGCGGATCGCGCGCACGACGCCTGCTGAATCGAGGTACGCGATGTCGAGCGGAATGCGTGTTCTGAACATCCAATAACCAGCAGTGGGCGGCTGGGTCGAATCGTACAGAAAGAGCATTCCAGCAGTTTCCGCCAGGTGATGTCGCTCCATCAAGCCCATGGTTCTTTGCGCCGGGCTGGCCGCCAATTCCACCGACAATCGCACGGTATCATGGCCGGACACGAGGCGTACCGACGACGAGTCGAATGTTATAACATTCTGATCGGGCTCCGCTTTATCAGCCGACGCGCCACCACACCCGCAGACCATTGCTGCAAGAGCGAGCACGCATCCAACACCAACGCGAGGCACCTCACCACTGGCTGAAGGCTGGGCTGGCATGATCGAATCATATATGGGACGTACAGCTACCGATTGGCGAGTCGTTCTCGCAATTTATCGTCGGGGTGTACTCGACCTTAGGAATTGAGTTCTCGAGCCGAGCTGTATGAATCCCTTCCGATACGCCGCCCGATCACTTTCGCGTTCCCGCGGCTTCGCCACCGCGACGACAGGCACGATTGCTCTCGCCATCGCCGCCGGCTGTGCTGTGTTCGGCCTCGTGAACGCAGTCCTGATCCGGCCACTTCCATATAAGAACAGCGGTCGCTTGGTCGGACTCTGGCACAGCATGCCGGGCCTCGACATTCCCGTGGCGAAGCAAGCTCCCGGAACGTATCTCGTCTATCGTGACGCGGCGAAGTCGTTCGAGGATCTCGGTATTTACATCGAGTTGGCGGCAACGATCACGTATCCCGATCGCGACGTTCCGCCCGAACGCATTCGCCTGAGTTGGATGACGGCGTCTGTCTTCGCCGTGCTCGGGGCAAAGCCGCTGCTCGGCCGCCTCTTCGCCGACAACGAAGCGCGCGCAGGCACCCCCGCGGTCGTCGTGATCAGCGAGCGGCTCTGGCGCACGCGCTTCGGCAGCGACCCACACGTGATCGGTCGAACGCTCGACGTCGACAATGCACCGGCGCAGATCATCGGCGTCATGCCCGAGTCGTTCGCCTTTCCCGAAGCGACGACGCCGGTGTGGGCGCCGGAGTTTAACGTTTTGAATCCACCGTACGTCGGCGGGTTCGCATGGAACGGCATCGCACGCTTGCGGCCGGCGTCGACCATCGAGTCGGCACAGCGCGAGCTCGGACACATTCTTCCGCGACTCGCCGAGCGGTTTCCACAGATACGACCCGACCTGTCCACAGCGGTCGGACTGCGACAGACACGACTCGCGCCGATCGTACATCGTTTGCGCGACGACGTGGTCGCCGGCTCAGAACGCGTGTTGTGGCTCGTATCGGCCACGGTCGCGCTGCTCTGTCTCGTCGCGATCAGCAACGTCGCGTCGCTCCTGCTCGTTCGCGTCGAAGCCCGCCGCCGCGAGTTTGCCGTGCGCTCCGCGCTCGGCGGCTCAGTGCGGAGCGTATGGCAAGACCTCATGGCCGAGGCAATTCTCCTTGCCATGTTGGGCGGCGTGATTGGTTTGGGGATCGGTGGCATTGCCTTACGAGTGCTCGTCGTCGTTGCACCACTGGGCTTGCCGCGCCTCAACGAAGTGCGCGTCGACACGAGCGTCGTGCTCTGCGCAGCGGCCCTTGCGACACTGTTCGCGCTCGTGAGCGCGTCGCTCGGCGCCTGGCGCATTGGCGGAGGCAATGCGCTGCGGATCCTGCGCGACGGCGGCCGTACCGGAACGACGGGGCGCGCGACGCAACGTACCCGCGCCGCCTTCGTGGCAATCGAGGTTGCGCTCTCGCTCGTTTTGCTTGCCAGCTCTGCTGTCCTCGGGCGCAGCTTGCTGCGATTGCGATCGGTGCAGCCCGGATTCGATCCGACGAACACATTCACTTTCTGGACGTTCCTCCCCGCGGCCAGGTACAAAGCGGCGATCGATGCCGCGCGCTTCTATCGTGAGGCAATCCAGCGCTTCGAGCAGATGCCCGGAGTCATCGCCGTCGGCGCGACGGCAAAGCTCCCGCTCGTCGTCGAGGGATTTCCATACAGGGTGCTCGTCTGGGCCGACGATGGATCCGACAGCAAGGCACTTCCACCTGTCTTCCAGACGACATCCACGTCGGCGAGCTATTTCAGCTCGATGCGTATCCCGTTGATCGCCGGGCGCACGTACGACGATGCCAATGTTCGCCGCGGCGCGTTCGAGGCGGTCGCGAGTCGTGCCTTCGTCGAGCACTTCTGGCACGATCCAACCGGGCGCCTCGGCGTTGGGAAGCGCGTTCGCTTCCTCGCGAACGGGCCATGGTTCACCGTCGTCGGCGTCGTTGGCGACGTGCGGGATTCAACACTCACTCGACCGGCGGTCGCCGAAGTCTATGTGCCGGAGGAGCCCACCTCGGCGGATCCGGGCAACGGCGCGCTCACGACAGGACGTGACATGGCGTTCGTCATCCGCACCCGCGCGGCGATGCCGGGATTGCCAACACGTCTCCGACAGGAGCTTCACGCAATGGATCCCGATCTGCCATTCTATCGTCCCGCGACGATGGAGCAGATCGTCGCTGAAGCTCGCGCGGGGATGACGTTTGCGCTGACGCTGCTCGCCGTCGGTGCTACAGTGACGCTTCTCCTCGGCATCGTGGGGCTATACGGTGTGATCGCGTACGTCGTGAGCTTGCGATCGCGCGAGATCAGCATTCGCATCGCACTGGGTCTCGCTCCCGCTGCGGCGGCGCGCCTGATTCTGCGTCAGGGAGAAGCACTCGTTGCCGCCGGCGCGGCGATAGGCGTCGTCGTCTTCGTGCTGTTCGCGAGACTCCTCACGAGCTTTGCGTTCGAGGTGAGTACGTTGGACCTAACGACACTCGTCGGTTCGGTCGTCGCCGTGCTCCTCGTCGCGACGCTGGCGACATGGGTGCCGGCGCGGCGCGCGTCACGAGTCGATCCTGCACGGACCTTGAGCGCCGACTAGCCCGGGATTCAGTGAGCCGACGCGCCTGACGTGACCGCATTGTTGCCGCGTAAGGCGGCGGCAACCGTCTGGAGCCTTGTCCACACCTCGAGCGCGCGTCCTCGGGACGATGGTCCGATGCGGACCGCGGTGCCTGTGCGAGCACTCGCATTCGGGTAGTGGGTCTCCTCGCCGAAGAGCGTTACGCGCGTGCCGCAGTCGAGCGGAACGATGACGGCTCGCGCGAACACTTCGTAGTACCCAAGCATGCCTTTCTCCCGCGGCGCCTGGAATTCGACGACTCCAGGCTGTGATGTCGCGACGGGCAAGCCGTTATTGCCGAACGCAGTCACCAGCTGATTTCGTGCGCCCGCGGGCGAGAGTGGGAGGTCGAGCGTGATCTCCAGCGCAGGAGTGACTGCCGAGGGATGCTTCTGAACGGGGGCACAGGCGGCGACAGCGGCGAGAACGACGAGGGCCAGGAGCGAGCGGCGGGACAACATAAAGCCTCAACGAATGCGGTGCTGGATTATGGACACGGTGCAGTCAGCCCGCTAGGGACCTTCTTTGATGTCCGAATCGCGCCGTTGCAAACTGCGCGACAACTCTCGCAAAGCGCTATTCGCGCAATTTTCAATGTGTTTCTCGCAGGTTGCACGCGATGTTCTCGGCGTCCCGAGTGAGCCGAGAACGCATCTCGTGTTGTGGCAAGCATATAGCAAATTGGTACTTCTGTTGCCTTAGAGGAGCTCGAGAGTCGCAGCATCGTTATGCGACTTCGTCTCCTTCCCTCTACCGCTCCACCTTTCAGGACTTCCTCATGTTCAACTCCCTCAAGGCTCGCAAGGGCTTCACGCTGATCGAGCTGCTGATCGTGGTCGTCATCATCGGCATTCTCGCCGCGATCGCGATCCCGAAGTTCGCCAACACCAAAACGAAGGCGTATGTCACGGCGATGAAGTCGGACCTTCGCAACCTCGTGACTGCTGAGGAAGCGTTCTTCTCGGACTCGACGTACTACACGACCGCGACCAACCTGGTCACCACTCGTAAGACGTTCAAGAATACGTCCGGCGTCGGCGTGCCCACTGTGGTTCCTGGGCCTGGTTACTGGTCGGCGACGGTGACGCATAGCCAGATCCTTGGTGGAACGTGCGGTATCGGCGTCAACACCAGCAACCCGATCGTTGGCACCTTGGCCGGCGACGGTGAGCCGAGCTGCTACGTTCCGTAATAGGGAGCGAAAGAACCGAAAAGAGCGAGCAGAAATGCTCGCTCTTTTCATTTCGGCTTCCCCTCGCTCTCCCGACTGTGCCGCTTTGTTCGCACGATCGTTAGGCCGCCTCGTCTGGCTCGTCCTCCATGAGCATCGGCGGACGCTCATTCACATCGAGGCCTGCATCGCTGAGCCACGCCCGGATCAGATTCGCAAGGTTCTGCCGGGGCTCGGGCGCCATGCGCCGGAGTGCGCCGATCAGCTCGACCTGCACGGTCGGCGGAGCCTTACGAAGGAGCGAGCGCCCGGCGTCGGTGATGTCGACGCAAACGCGGCGCCTGTCCTCCGTCGCGACCTTTCGCGTAACAAAGCCTCGGTCTACCAGTCGGCGGACGACGACCGAAACGGAGCTCTGGTGCGTCGCCGTTGCTTCCGCCAGATCGTTCACCGACTGCGATGGGCGCGCGTCCAGCAACTGCAAGATCCAAAGTTGAGCGAGACTGATGCCGAGGCGAATTTCGATCGATCGCGTGTTGACGCGCAATGCGCGCACGATCGAGCGAATAGCGTCCATAATTTCATTCGTACTTGTCTGCTCATCGGCCGGGATCGGCTGCCGGCGGTCCTGCGTTGCCATACGACTCCACGCGAAGGTAGCTCATCGACGTGCTGCCCTCTCACGGACGATCTACGCGACAGTTTGTGACGCAGCCCACCCAGGCACCAAACGAGCAGAATTGCGAGCCGTGGCCACCTTTACCGGCGAAGAACGAGCCGTATGATATGGTAGTCCATATGAACAAGGTTATAACGAGGAGTTGATGTATATACCGCGCCTGAACGCAGAGACGGACGAAGACACGCTCTTCGCCTTTCTGGCCGCGCATCCCTTTGGCGCATTGATCACCTCCACGGGGAACGGCGAGCTGGCAGCGACGCATTTGCCGTGGCTCGTTCACCGTGAACGCGGCGTCCTCGAGGGGCACATTGCGAGAGCGAACACAGAACACCAGAGCGCCGGCGCGAACGATCGATCCTCGGAAGCGCTGGTGATCTTCACCGGACCGGACGCGTACATCAGTCCGGGCTGGTATCCGTCGAAGGCCGAGCATGGCGAAGTCGTTCCGACGTGGAATTACGTCGCCGTCCACGTGTACGGCCGAGTGCATTTCACGTCGGATCGTGAATACCTCGCGCGTCACCTCACGGAGCTCGTGAGGAGGCACGAAGCCGACCGGCCCACGCCATGGATGATCAGCGATGCACCGGGCGACTATATCGAACGACAAATGAAGGCGATTGTCGGTGTCCAGCTCGCGATCTCGCGAATTGAAGGCAAGTGGAAGATGAGTCAAAACCGGCCAGCCGCGGATGTGGACGCCGTGATCGACCATCTGCGCCAATCCTCGGTCGCGAAGGATCGGATGGTTGGCGACATCGTCGCCATGAGGAAACCATCAACTTAGTGCGAGGCGGCGGCGAGAAAGTCTTCGGTCTGCCGAACGAGCGCCTCCGGATGTGTCCAGATGAGCGCATGGCTCGCGTTCGGGACAACCACGAGCTGTGATTCGGCGACGCCCTCGTGAAGCATTTTGGCGTGATGGAAGGGAACCGCCTCGTCGTTCGCCGCCGCGATGATCAGGGTTGGACACTTGATCTGAGCCAGACGCGGCCGACTGTCGAAAGCCATTGCTTCCTTCCATGCCGTCATCATCGTTGCCTGGTCCTGGTTCGCCATGAGCTCGACCAGCCAATCGCGCGGTATGTTAGGCGCATTCTTGAAGCCGACGGCGAAGATGAGCTTCGCGAACCGCTGCATCCCGAGGAGTCGGAGGAGATACGGTACCACGCGTCCTTCGAGCCTCTCGCGTGGGCTCGACATGTTGTATGCATAGGTGCACCCGAGGACGAGCCGCGTACAGCGCTCCGGGTAGTCGATCGCGAATTGCTGGGCGACGGCGCCGCCTTGCGAGTAACCAAGCACCGCGGTCGACTCGATTCCCAGGCGATCGAGGAGCCGGGCGAGATCGGCTGCCAGCTGCGCAACCGTGTGCGGTGGCGGGAGCGTTCGGCTGCGACCGTGGCCGCGCAAATCAGGCATGATCACGCGATGACGCTTGGCAAAGGGCTCAGCGACCTTCGCGAACATGTGGCCGGTCACCATGAGGCCGTGGACCAGCAATAGAGGCTGGCCCGAACCCATCTCGGTGAAGTAGAGGTCCTCGCGCGACGCGGCCACGTCAGATGGAATGTTCATTCTGATGCCCA
>DATEGN010000425.1:0-6340 GCA_035280125.1 Gemmatimonadaceae bacterium
CGTCGCCGACGTGCTCGATCGGGACCAGACGCACACTGCCACCGCGCGGCTCCTTCGCGAGTGGGGTCGAATCGACATTCTCGTGAACGCGGCGGGGGGCAACGTGTCGCGTGCGCGGAGCGACACGATAAGTGTATTCGAAATCCCGCTCGACGCCTTCGACGAAGTACTGCGGCTGAATCTCCATGGCACGGTGATTCCGTCGATGGTGATCGGCGCGCAGATGGCGAAGCAGCGCACTGGCTCCATCGTCAACATCTCATCGATGGCTGCGCTCCAGGCCCTGAGCGGCGTGATGGGGTACTCGATCGCGAAAGCGGGGATCGACAACTTCACACGCTGGCTCGCGACGGATATTGCGCGCCGCCACGGCGACGGAGTTCGCGTGAACGCGGTTGCACCGGGATTCTTCGTAACGACACAGAACCGTGCGGTGATGCTCAACGAGGACGGGAGCTATACCGAGCGCGCGAAGGCGGTTCTCCGCCAGACGCCCATGGGACGCCTTGGGCGCCCGGAGGAGCTGCTTGGGGCCGTGCACTGGCTGTGCAGCGATGCGGCCTCCTTCGTGACCGGCGCTGTGATCCCGGTGGATGGGGGCTTCAGCATCTTCAGCGGTGTCTAGGCGCTCTGCTTCCCACGATTCCCTAACCGCGGCAGCGTACGATTCCGCTTGACAGCATGTCGCGCTAGCGCGAAGATCGTGGGTGATAATATGACTTGATCAGGTCCGCGCGGACCTGCCCTCCGTCCTCCACGCGATGAAGATCATCGATATCCGGGCGACACCGGTTGCCGTGCCTCTCGTTGCGCCCTTGCGCCACGCGAACGGTTGTCATTGGGGTCGCTTTGTCCGCACGATCGTCGAGATCGAAACCGATAATGGGCTCATTGGCTTGGGTGAGATGGGTGGCGGCGGCGAGAGCGCCGTCGCCGCGTTTCAGGCCCTCAAGCCCTATCTACTCGGCCGAGACCCGGCGCGCATCGAGGAAATGCGCTTTCTGATCGCTAATCCAACGGCGTCGCTCTACAACAATCGCACTCAACTCCTCGCCGCACTCGAGTTCGCGTGTCTCGACATTCTCGGTCAGAAGTGGGGCGTGCCCGTCTCCGAAATTCTGGGCGGCCGGCTGCGCGATCGCGTGCCATTCGCGTCGTACCTCTTCTTCCGATATCCGAACGCCGACGGCGACAACGAGGTCCGGACGGTCGATCAGCTCGTGCAAGAGGCGGCTGATTTGAAGCGCGAGCACGGCTTCACGACGCATAAGCTCAAAGGTGGTGTTTTCGACCCGGAATACGAGCTCGAATGCTATCGCGCACTGGCCACTTCGCTGCCGGGCGACCGCTTCCGCTTCGATCCGAACGCGGTCTGGTCGACAGAGCAAGCCATCTCGTTCGCGCACGCAATTGAGGATCTCGACAACGACTATCTCGAAGACCCTGTGTTTGGTATGCACGGGATGAGACGCACGCGGGAAAAAGTGCGCATGCCGCTCGCGACGAACACGGTTGTCGTTGGCTTCGAGCAGCTGGCGTCGAACGTGTTGCACACTGCTGTCGACGTGATCCTGCTCGACACCACGTTCTGGGGTGGCATTCGTCCCTGCGTCAAGGCGGCGGCGATCTGCGAGGCATTTCAGCTGGGGGTCGCGGTCCATTCGTCGGGTGAATTGGGAATTCAGCTCGCGACGATGCTTCATCTGGGTGCGGTGATTCCGAATCTGACCTTTGCAGCCGACGCGCACTATCACCAGCTCGTTGACGATGTGATTGTCGGTGGCCGGATGTGCTATTGTGGCGGATCGATCGCGGTCCCGACGGCGCCCGGTCTCGGCGTCAAGCTCGACCGCGACAAGCTCGGCGAGTACCACGAGCTGTTCAGGCGTCTCGGCAATTATCCGTACGACCAGGATCCGCTTCGACCAGGATGGACGCCGTTGATTCCCAACACGCGCTGGGCGGATCCAAAGGACGATCGCACGCCAAAGATCCCGTGGTAAGCGGGCGCGGTCGGTTGGTGCTGTGCGTCATCGGCTTGTTGCTCATTCCCATCCGTGCGCGCGGCGAGACAGGCTACGACCTGTGGCTGCGATATCACGTCGTGCAGAATGCGGAGCGCCTCCGCGAGTATCGCGAGGCGCTCCTGCCGATTCAAGTCGATGGCGAATCACCGACGTTCGCTGTCGTTGGCGGAGAGCTGGTTCGTGGACTCGATTCGCTGCTCGCCACGAACGTCGTCGCAGCGCGGTCCTCACCCGATGCTCGCCTCATTCTCGGCACGCGCGAGACCTCGGCGAAGATTCGGTCACTCGTGCCTGCGAGTGACTTCTCGGCGTTAGGCAGCGAAGGTTTCATCATCCGGCAGGCGGTTGTCGACGGGAAGCGTATCACGCTCGTTGCCGCGAACACGGATGTCGGAGTGTTGTATGGAACGTTCGTCCTTCTTCGCGCGCTCCAGACCGAACAGCCAGTAGCGGCGCTGGCGATTACCAGTGTACCGCGTGTCAACCGGCGCATCCTCGACCATTGGGATAATCTCGACGGCACAGTGGAGCGTGGCTACGCGGGACGATCATTATGGGACTGGGCGACCCTTCCTGCGCTTTCGCCGAGATATCGAGACTACGCGCGCGCGAACGCGTCGATCGGCATCAACGGCACGGTGCTCACGAACGTCAACGCGAACGCGAAGGTCCTCACTCCTGAATATCTGACGAAGGTCGCCGCGCTCGCCAATGTCTTTCGGCCTTACGGCATCAGGGTCTACCTCACCGCCCGCTTCAGCGCGTCGATGGAGATCGGCGGCCTAACGACGGCCGATCCGCTCGACGGCGCAGTCCGCGCGTGGTGGCGGGCGAAGGTGGACGAGATCTATCGCTACGTCCCCGATTTCGGCGGCTTTCTGGTGAAGGCGAACTCCGAAGGGCAGCCGGGGCCGCAGGACTATCACCGTTCGCACGCGGATGGCGCCAACATGCTCGCCGACGCGCTCGCGCCACATCACGGCGTCGTGATGTGGCGTGCCTTCGTCTACAGCAGTGCGGCGCCAGCGGACCGCGTGAAACAAGCATACGAAGAGTTCACTCCCCTCGACGGACAGTTTCGCGCAAACGTACTACTGCAGACGAAGAACGGTCCACTCGACTTCCAGCCACGCGAGCCGTTTCACCCGCTCTTCGGTGCGATGCCGAAGACCCCCCAGATGATCGAATTTCAGATCACGAAGGAGTATCTGGGTGAAGACACTCATCTTGTCTTTCTCGCGCCCCTGTTCAGCGAAGTGTTGAATGCCGACACGTATGTGCGAGGTGCAGGCTCGACCGTGGCTCGCGTGATAGACGGCTCGTTGCAAGGACAGTCGGAGACAGGCATGGCAGGCGTCTCCAACATCGGACGCGACAGCAATTGGACCGGCTCGCAGTTCAATCAAGCGAACTGGTATGCCTTTGGAAGACTGGCCTGGGATTACACGCTATCCCCGTCAGCGATCGCGGACGAGTGGGTGCGCCTGACGTACTCGAACGATGCGAGCGTCGTCCGCACCATCGCTCACATGATGCTCGCATCGCGCGAAGCGGTCGTGAACTATATGACGCCGCTGGGGCTCGCGCACATCATGGGAACGAATCACCATTATGGACCGGCGCCGTGGGTGAAATTGGCGCGAGCGGAGTGGTCGCCGGTGTACTATCATCGAGCCGATTCGGCCGGTATTGGCTTCGATCGAACCGCCGAGGGAAGTAACGCCGTTGCCCAATATGCTCCAGCCGTTCGCGATCGTTATGCGGATCGGGCGACCGTGCCCGATTCGCTTCTGCTCTGGTTTCACCATGTTGGCTGGACCGAGCGCATGCGATCCGGCCGCACACTTTGGGACGAGCTTGCGCTGCATTATCAGGCTGGGGTCGATACGGTGCGCGCCATGCAGCGTGAATGGCAATCGTTGCGGGGCAAAATCGACGACGCGCGCTTCGCCGAGACGGATCGTTTCCTCTCGATTCAGGAGCGCGAGGCGAGGTGGTGGCGCGACGCGGTGCTGCAATACTTTCAGACCTTCTCGCATCTGCCACTGCCGAGCGGTGTCGAGCCGCCGGCGCACCCGTTGAATTACTACATGAGCATTGGATGTCCGCACGACGAGCACAAGCCACGATGCGACGCGATACCTTGATCGAACAATGACCACTTCCGACAGCTACACGCCTCGTCCTGAGCACCACTTCACATTCGGACTCTGGACTGTTGGGAATGTCGGCCGTGATCCGTTCGGCGATCCAGTACGGCCCACGTTGGCCCCGACGCGGATTGTCGAGCAGCTCGCGAAGCTCGGTGCGTACGGCGTGAATCTTCACGACAATGATCTCGTGCCACGAGACGCGTCGCACGCTGAGCGCGATCGTATCGTCGCGGAGTTCAAAAGAGCGCTGGCGGATAATGGCGTGTGCGTTCCCATGGCGACGACGAATCTCTTCGGCGATCCCGTTTTTCGGGACGGCGCGTTCACGAGCAATGACGCGAAAGTTCGCCGCTACGCGTTGCAGAAGACGATGAACGCGATCGATCTTGGCGTGGAGCTCGGCGCCAAGACGTACGTGTTCTGGGGCGGCCGCGAGGGCACCGAGACGAACGCTGCCAAAGATCTGCAGGAGGCGACGAAATGGTTCCGCGACGCCATCAACTTCCTGTGCGACTATGTTCGCGCGCAAAAGTACGATCTCCGTTTCGCCCTCGAGCCGAAGCCTAACGAGCCTCGTGGCGATATCTTCCTGCCGACGATCGGCCACATGCTCGCGTTCATTTACACTCTCGAGCATCCGGAGATGGTTGGCCTGAATCCTGAAGTCGCGCATGACCAGATGGCGGGCCTCGATTTCACGCACGGCGTCGCGCAAGCACTCGAGGAAGGAAAGCTCTTCCACGTCGATCTGAATGCGCAGAAGCCGGGGCGGTTCGATCAGGATCTTCGGTTTGGCAGCGAGGATCTCAAAGGCGCGTTCTTTCTCGTGAGGCTGCTCGAGGACGCCCGATGGACCGGTATGAGACACTTCGACAGCCACGCGTATCGGACCGAGGACGAGCAAGGCGTGTGGGACTTCGCCGCCGGCAGCATGAGAACGTATCTCATCCTCAAGGACAAGGTTGCTCGCTTCAACGCCGACGCCGAGATCCAAGGCTTGCTCGGCGAACTCCGGTCGCGAGGGGCGACGCTGGGCCAACGCGTGCGCTACAGCGACGCCGAGGCACGCGCGATTCGCGCGGAGCGCTTCGACCTCGACGCGCTCCGTACGCGGGGCTATGCCTACGAGCGCCTGGATCAACTCACGATGGAACTGCTCATGGGTGTGCGGTAAGTGACGGACGAGTATCTGCTGGGGCTCGACGTCGGCACGAGTGGTGTGAAGGCGTTGCTCGTCGCGATCGACGGCGAAGTCGTCGCATCCACGACCACGCCGCTCACGCTTTCGACGCCGCGTCCCGGTTGGGCGGAACAAGATCCGGATGCGTGGTGGGCGGCCAGCGTGGCGTCGATCCTTGCCGCTCGCGAGCGCAAGCCCAAGGCACGGATTGCTGCCGTTGGCATCTCGGGCCAGATGCATTCGTCGGTCTTTCTGGATGCCAAGGGAAAGGTGATTCGTCCGGCGCTCCTCTGGTGCGACGGTCGCACGACGGCGGAGTGTCGTGAGATCGAACAGGATGTGGGCGGCGAGGAACGGCTGCGCGAACTGGCGGCGAATCCGGCGCTCGAGGGTTTTACGCTTCCTAAAGTGCTGTGGCTGCGCAATCACGAGCCGTCGGCCTTCGCACGACTGGCGACAGTGCTCCTTCCCAAAGACTACATTCGCTATCGACTCACCGGTGAGCTGGCAACGGAGCCCTCCGATGCATCAGCGACGCTGCTGTTCGATACCGCGCGACTGCGATGGAGCTCGGAAATGTTTCGGGCCGTTGGCTTGAGCGAATCGATCGTTCCTCGTGTCGGCGGATCGTCGGAGATTCTGGGGTGTGTGAGCACAGAGGGAAGCGCCGCGTGTGGCTTGGCGGTCGGAACACCGGTTGTCGGCGGCGGTGCCGACAATGCGTGCGGCGCGGCGGGCGTTGGCGTGATCGCTCCCGGCGACATGGTGGCGAGCTGGGGGACGTCGGGCACGCTGCTCGCACCGACCAGCGAGCCCCGAGTCGATCCTGGATTGCGCGCGCACACGTTCTGCCACGTGGCTCCGAAAACCTGGTACATCATGGGCGTGGTACTGAGCGCGGGCGGTGCGTTCGGGTGGTTTCGCGACCAGTTCGCGCGCGATCTGGCGGGCGTACACTCTTACCCTACGTGAACTTTGCG
>DATEGN010000426.1:0-3339 GCA_035280125.1 Gemmatimonadaceae bacterium
GCTCTACACGGCTTTTATGCAAAGCGGGTGTTCGCTTGCAGAAATAAACCCGCTCGTCACGACACCGGCTGGTGACGTCGTCGCGCTCGATGCGAAGATGGTCATCGATGACAACGAGCTCGAACGCCATCCGGAGATCGAAGCCTTGCGCGATCCCACTGCCGAAGCAGCGAGCGAAGTCCAGGCGCGCGAGGCGGGCCTCACCTTCATCAAGCTCGAAGGCAACGTGGGATGCTGCGTCAACGGCGCGGGCCTCGCGATGGCAACGATGGATCTCGTGAAGTACTACGGCGGCGAGCCCGCGAACTTTCTCGATATCGGGGGTTCGTCAAATCCCGAAAAGGTCGTGAATGCGCTGCGTATCATTACAAGTGATCCAAACGTGAAAGCAATTCTTTTTAACATCTTCGGAGGAATCACACGCACCGATGATGTGGCGAATGGCATCGTCACGGCGACGAAACAGAATCCGCTCAAGTTACCGATCGTCATTCGCCTAACGGGCACGAACGAAGAGATCGCTGTCAAGATCCTCAAGGAGAATGGGTTCTCGGCAATGACGGACATGGACGACGCCGTGAAGCGCGCGGTCGAATTGGCAAAAGGAGGAAAAGCCGCGTGAGCATCTTCATCGATAGCAAAACGACGCTCGTCGTTCAGGGAATTACCGGCCGCGACGGTTCTTTTCACGCGAAGCAGATGCTCGAGTACGGCACCTGCGTTGTTGCTGGCGTCACGCCTGGCAAGGGTGGCCAGAAATTCGAGAACAAAGTCCCGGTATTCGATACGGTGGCTCGCGCGGTCCACGAGACGGGTGCGAACACGTCGGTGATTTACGTGCCACCCGTATTCGCGGCGGACGCGATCATGGAAGCCGCCGACGCTGGCATCGAGCTCATCGTTGCGATTACGGAAGGCGTTCCGGTGCTGGACATGACGAGGGTCTATCCATTCGTGAAGGAACGAGGCGCTCGTCTCATCGGACCGAACTGTCCCGGTCTCATCACACCGGGACAGTCGAAAGTCGGCATCATTCCCGGCCGAATCTGTACGACCGGCAACATCGGCGTCGTGAGCCGTTCCGGAACGCTGACGTATGAAGTTGTATATCAACTCACCCGAGCCGGTCTCGGCCAATCGACCTGTGTCGGCATCGGCGGCGACCCGATCAACGGCACCAACTTCATCGATTGTCTCGCCGCGTTCGAGGCAGATCCCGCGACGCACGCAGTGGCGATGATGGGCGAGATCGGTGGCACCGATGAGCAGGAGGCCGCGCGATTCGTGAAAGAGCGCATGACCAAGCCCGTCGTTGGGTTCATTGCTGGACAGACGGCGCCTCCTGGTCGGCGAATGGGTCACGCCGGCGCCATCATCTCGGGTTCCGCCGGCACGGCCGCAGATAAGATTGCCGCGTTCGAGCAGGCGGGCATGGGTGTCGCCAAGCGGCCGAAGGATTTCGTCGAGCTGCTGAAAGCGCGGCTTGCCTAACGATTCATGAAGCTGGGCGATTTCGTCTCCGCCGAACGGGTGGTCTTACCGCTCCCTGCCGCGTCGCTCGCCGAGGCCACCGACGCGCTGCTCGCTCGCGTCGATGCTCCCGCCGTGCGCGATGCGGCAAAGCTTCGACGGCGGCTGGACGAATCACGCGACAACGATCTCCTCGTCGTCGGCGACCGTGCGTTCCTGGTGCATTTCCGCGAGGATTGCGTCGGCGCGTTGTGCGTGGCGCTTGGCGTTGCACCCGAGCCGATCGTCAATGGCGACGAGGAGGCGCATGCGCGCGTCGTCGTCCTCGTCGTGGCGCCGCCTCGTGAGGCAGCCCGGCACCTCCAGTTGGTCCGCGCCTTTGCTCGACTGCTGTCGCAACCGGAGGCAGTCGACTCGATTCTCGCGGCGGAAAGCGCCGAGGATCTTGCCGCATGCAGTGCGCTCGAGGAATTCAATCTTCCGGAGGAGCTCACCGTGCGGGACCTCATGACCGAGCGTCCGCGAACGACGACTCCCGACATGCCGCTTCCCGATGCTGCACGCGAGATGCTGTCGTCTGGTTTGAGCGCGTTGCCGGTCGTGGATGAGGATGGTGGCTTGCTCGGCCTCCTCAGCGAGCGAGAGCTGATGCGTCACTTCATGGCGACGGCGATGCTCACGCCGAGCTCGCGCTTCACCCCTCCCGGCGCGTCGGGAGCACGTACGGTTCGCGACGTGATGACGCGTCAGGTTCTCTGCGTCGCGCCGGAACAATCGCTCGCCGACGTGGCCGCGCTCATGACGAACAAGGACGTCGAGCGCGTTCCCGTCGTTCGCGGCGGACGCCTCGTGGGCTTTCTCACGCGCGGCGACATCGTTCGTAAACTCATCGCACCCTGATCTCTCGAACTATCATGGCCGGTAATCTCACGCTCACGATCATCAAACCCGACGCGTTTGGCAGTGGCAAAGCAGGGAAAATCATCGCACTCCTCGAGCACCAGGGCTTTCGCGTGCGCGCTGCGCGCGTGATGCACTTCAGCGAGGCGGAAGCGAAGGAATTCTACGCCGTTCATCGCGAGCGACCATTCTACGGATCACTTGTCGCATTCATGATTTCGGGACCCTCGATGCCGATGGTTCTCGAGAAGCGAGACGCCGTGGCGGCGCTCCGGATGGCAATCGGGGCAACGGATCCGAAGGAGGCAGCGGAAGGCACCGTGCGTAAGCTCTACGCCGAGTCGAAGGAACGAAACGCGATTCATGCGTCGGATTCGGATGAGAACGCGGAGCGGGAAGCACGGTTCTTTTTTTCCGAGACCGAGCTGATTCGAGCAAGGGACTAGGTGAGTTTGTCATCCCTAACCTCTAGCCCCTTCGTCACTTGTAAGTGAGTCCTTACTCTGGTAGTTTTCCCGGCTATGCTGTCCTTTGACATTCGCTCCCTCGAGCACCACGGCGTTGCCGTCGACGCCATGCTCGCGCCGGACGACACCATCTGGCAGGACGAGGACCCACGCCCGTCGGGTCCGCTGCACGTCACGGGACGGCTCTCGACCGCGGGTGCCGGACGATACTATTGGCACGGCCGCATCGAAGGCGATGTGCTCATGCCCTGTCGGCGTTGTCTGAACGACGCGACCTCGCACGTCTCCGCCGAAGAGCACGTGATCTTCGTCGACGCCGATGATGACGAGGCCGACAATCCGGACGTGTACACGCTCGATCCAAGAGCCGATGAAATCGACCTCCGACTTGCGATCCGCGAGCAGTGGCTCTTAGCCGTTCCCGGATTCGTGTTATGCAACGAGGCCTGTAAGGGTCTTTGTCCAACGTGTGGCACCGATCTCAACGTCCGCGAATGCGAGT
>DATEGN010000427.1:0-4648 GCA_035280125.1 Gemmatimonadaceae bacterium
CGTTCGTGTCAAGCGAGATCGCGTTCGCGTCGGGTGAAGTCTCGTTCGTGTCTTGAAGTGCTCCCTTCGGCTGCCAATTAGTCCGCGCGACTGCCAGTATTGTCGCGTTCGTCTCGTACATTGCGGCGTTCGTGTGCGGCGGTGCGGCCTTCGTGTGCGGCGGTGCCACGTTCGTGGGTGGTCGCAGGTGTTCTCCCAGTCCCTAGCTTTCATTCCGTGACTGACTTCTTCCAAGACCCGCCGCGCTTGACCAACCAGTACGACGACGATCCGCTGCTCGCGTCGTACCTTCGCTGGCGCTTGCCGCCCGAGATGTTCGGCGAGGTCGAGCCCGCGCTGCGGCATCTTGGTGAGCGCGCGGCCACGGATCTTCTCGCGCTCGACACCGCCGCCGAAGCGTCGCCACCGAAGCACGTGCCCTTCGACCCGTGGGGTCGCCGCGTCGATAACATCGAGACTTCGGATGCGTGGCGAGCGCTCGATCGCATTGCGGCTGAAGAGGGGCTGGTCGCCATCGGTTACGAGCGTTCGCACGCTGCCCATTCGCGCGTCGATCAGTTTGCTCGTCTCTATCTGTACTCACCGTCGTCCGCCACCTACAGCTGTCCGTTGGCGATGACCGATGGTGCCGCGCGCTTGCTCGAGCTGTATCCGGACGATGTGACGCGATCAGTGTTCGAGCACTTGATCTCACGCGATCCAGAGTACTTCTGGACGTCGGGCCAGTGGATGACGGAGCGAACGGGGGGCTCGGACGTATCGGGCACGTCCACGATTGCGCGACTCGGCGCCGATTCGCCCAGCATCGATTATCGGTACCGACTGTACGGTACGAAGTGGTTCACGTCGGCAACGACGTCGCAGATCGCAGTCACGCTCGCCTACATCGAGGGTGAAAAAAGCCTGAGCGTTTTTCTCGTCAGGCTGAGAGACGACGACGGCGCGCTCCGCAACATGCGTGTCAACCGGCTCAAGGACAAACTCGGCACACGCGCGCTCCCAACCGCCGAGCTGACGCTCGACGGAACGCCGGCGCACCTCATCGGTGACAAGGGCGATGGTGTTCGCAAGATCGCGTCGATGTTCAACGTGACGCGCGTGTACAACGCCGTTGCTGCCGTTGCCGGAATGCGTCGCGCTATCGCTCTTGCCCGCGACTATGCAAGCCGCCGCATAGCCTTCCGCAAACGGTTGCTGGATCATCCGCTGCACGCCGAGACGCTCGCCGCAATGGAGCTCGAGTGGCGAGCGGGCTTTCTGCTCGCCTTTCACGTCGTCGAGCTGTTAGGCATTCAGGAGGCGGGCACGGCTACCGAGGATGACCTCTCCCGCCTGCGACTGCTGATTCCCATTGCGAAGCTCTACACCGCGAAGCAAGCAGTTGCCGTGGCGAGTGAAGCGCTCGAATGCTTCGGCGGCGCGGGCTATATCGAGGACACAGGAATCCCTCGTCTGCTCCGCGACGCTCAAGTGCTCTCGATCTGGGAGGGCACCACCAACGTGCTGAGCCTCGACGTGTTACGCGCACTCGAGAAGACGAATGCGCTCGACGCATTTCTCGGCGACGCTCGTGAGCGCCTTTCAGCGATTCGCAACGAGTCGCTGAGCGTTTCAGTTACGCGAGTGCGTGACGCGCTCCGCTCCATTGCGTCTTTCGGCGAGCGCGCGGCGGATGAGGGAAGGGGGTACGCCGAGGCGCGCGCCCGTTCATTCGCGTATGCGTTAGCGCGCACCACGGCGGCGGTGCAATTGCTCGAATTCGCGGAGTGGTCACGCGCATCCGGTACCGATGATCAGCCCGCGGTCATCGCCGCTACGCGATGGTGCAGTGGTGATCTGACGCTCGAGAAAGCAGAAGGGCCGGTTCCGTCGCCGATGTCGATCGGCTGAAGAACCGGCCCGTGTTAGAGCAGAAGCGCGCACAACGCGCCCGAAGCGTTCGTTAGCGGTGCCCGGCCGCTGCCTCTTCCTCCTCCTCCATCAGCGACTTCTCCGAAGGCCCATGCGCAGTCGGCGTTGGAAGCAGTGCGACCTCGAACACCTCATCCAACGTGGAGACGCAGTGGAAGGTGAGCTGCGAACGAACATCCTCGGGGATGTCCTCCATGTCCGCTTCGTTGTCCTTGGGAAGGATGATATTCGTTATGCCCGCGCGATGAGCACCAAGAACTTTTTCCTTCACGCCTCCAATTGGCAGGACACGTCCTCGGAGCGTGATCTCACCGGTCATCGCGACATCCTTGCGCACAGGTCGGCCAGACATCGCGCTGACGAGTGCCGTCGCCATGGTCGTACCGGCTGAGGGACCGTCTTTTGGAATCGCGCCCGCCGGAACGTGCACGTGGACTTCGATAGAGCCCAAACGGTCCTCTGGAATCTGTAGCGTCGACGCGTGCGTCGCCGCATACGTGAGCGCGGCACGCGCGGACTCCTTCATCACGTCGCCGAGCTGACCCGTGAGTATCAAGGAAACATTCCCCCAACCGCTCACTTGAGTTTTCTCGCCATCAGAGCTGCGTTGGCCGAAGCCATACAATCTTCGGATGGCCGCTTCGACGAACATGATGTCGCCGCCGGCAGGTGTGTAGTACATCCCCGTCGCGACGCCAATCTCGTTCTCGGTCGCGGCGCGCTCCGGGTGGACACGCGGACGGCCGAGCAACGTACGAACCTCCTGCGCGTCGATCTTGCCGTCCTCGATCATCTCCTGATCGCCTGAGGCAAGTCGTCGTGCAACCTTTCGTGCGACGGCACCGATCTGACGCTCGAGCTGACGCACGCCGCTCTCGCGAGTGTAGTTCGAGATCACCATCGTCACGGCGTCGTCCGTCATCTTCACATTCTTGTCGCCGAGACCCGACTCCTCGAACTGCCGCGGGATGAGATAGCGCTTCGCGATCTCCGCCTTCTCCGCCTCGGTATAGCCGGCGAAGTCGACCATCTCCATTCGATCGAGCAACGGTCCCGGAATATTCTGAACGAAGTTCGCGGTGCAGATGAACAGCACCTCGCTCAAATCGAACGGCACGCCGAGATAGTGATCCGTGAAGTTGTCGTTCTGAGCTGGATCCAGCACTTCGAGAAGGGCACTCGCCGGATCACCCTGGAACGACACACCGAGCTTGTCCACCTCGTCGAGAAGAAACACCGGATTCTTCGTCCCGGCTTGCTTCATCCCTTGGATAATGCGGCCGGGCATGGCGCCCACATATGTACGCCGGTGACCGCGGATATCCGCCTCGTCGCGCGCGCCGCCTAACGCGACACGCACGTACTCACGCCCTAACGACCGCGCGATCGATTTCGCGATCGATGTTTTGCCGACCCCCGGTGGACCGACGAAAAGCAGGATCGGTCCCTTCGCCATTGCGCGGGACTTCGCTTCCTTCGGATCGGTGATGGTCCGTTCGTCGTCGGACGTCACGAGCTGCGGTGTGGCATCGTCCTTCGCGGCCTTCATCTTGGCGACCGGCAACTCGCCCGTCTTGGTCATTTCTTCGGCGAGTTGCTGCGCGCGCAGCTGCCGAACCGCAAGGAACTCCAGCACGCGGTCCTTCACGTCCTTCAGGCCGTAGTGATCCTCGTCGAGCACCACCTGGGCATGCTGCAAATCGAGGTTGTCGTCCGAGCGGTTGTTCCAGGGAAGCTCCGCGATCCACTCCAGGTACGTGCGGATCACTTGCGCTTCCATCGACTCTCGGCCGGCGCGCTCGAGCCGGCCGATCTCTCGCTCGACTTCCTGACGTGCCTCTTTCGGGAGCTGGAGCTTGTTCAGCTTGTCGCGGAGCTCGGCGATCTCCTTCGACTGATCGTCGTCTCCCAACTCTTTCTGAATCGCCTTCATCTGCTCGCGCAGATACATCTCGCGCTGGCGCTCGCCGAGCTCCTCCTGCACCTGCGACTTGATCTCCTCCTGCATCTCGAGAAGACCGATCTGCCGCTGGACGTGTACGAGCACGCGGCGGAGTCGCTCCTCCACGCTCAGCGTCTCCAACAGCCCCTGCTTCTCAGGCGGAGGTAGCTCGATGTAGCCGGCGACGAGATCCGCAAACCGACCGGGATCCGTTACGGCATCGAGAACTTGATGGACGACCTCTTCGGGAAGTCCGCGACGCTCACCGAGCTCCGCGGCGCGTTCGCGCAGTTCCTTATGCAGCGCGATGAATGCAGGATCGTCTTCGTTCGCCGGCTTCATCTCGTCCACCGGCATGACGACCGCGCTGAGATATCCCTCTGTAACCGAGTATTGAAGCGAAGTCGCGCGCTGTTCGCCCTGGAGAAGCAGCTGCACGCCTCCAAGGCCACGCTGAATCTGCCCGATTCGAGCGATCACTCCCATCGAGTAGAGAATGTCGGGAGTGGGCTCGTCTGTATTGTCCCGCTGCGCGACGGCAAATACGAGCCGCTCGCTTTTGAGCGCGGCTTCGATTGCGCGCAGCGTACCAGGTCGGCCGGCCGCGATCGGGGCGGTCAGGCCCGGAAAAATCACTGTCCCCCTCAGCGGGAGAACAGGAAGAGTCTGGCGTTGAGCCATAGTACGACCTTTATGAACGGTATTGTCGAACGTCAGAAACGCCGCGGTCACCAGTGCGTACGAACGCGTACTGTCATGAAAGCGCGTTGATGATGGCGAATTCGCACACTCCAT
>DATEGN010000428.1:0-2003 GCA_035280125.1 Gemmatimonadaceae bacterium
GTAGCACACACCGTGTGGCAGGCAGCGGCTGATACGGGCGTGCTGAGTGTAACCGCAAGAGCTGCAGGGCGATCGCGGCCTGCTCTCGTGATTCGGACGAACGTTCGCGGCAAGGCCGCGGCCTCCGCTCCGTCATCGACTCCCGCAACGAAGCCATAGCGACTCGGCCAGTGATCGTGCGCAGGGGCCCCTTCGATCGGCTCGCCCTGACGGCGAGTCTCGTTTTCATCGCCGACTTTGCCACGAAACAGTGGGCAGTGGGCAAGCTCGGCGGAGATCGATCGCTGGGCGCCGGATGGCATCTCACCGTCGTCCGAAATACACATCTCGCCGGTGGACTGAGGACTGGCGGCTTCGAGCTGCCGCTCACGGCCGTGTTAACAGCCGCAGTGGCGGCACTCGTCTTCAAGGTTTGTCGCCAACTCTCGACCATCGATGAAAGCGCGCCGCTAACCTTGGGACTTCTCGTCGGCGCCGGCGTCGCGAACCTTGCCGACGCACTCCTCCCCCCGCATGGCGTGGTCGACTTCATTGCTTTCACGAACTCGCATGGCCTAACGACGAGCTTCAACGTCGCCGACGTGCTGCTTGCTATCGGCCTGGTCCTCTGCGTGCGAATCACCTGGCGCATCGCGCTTTCCATTCGCGGACGGGTCTTCTCCCGCGATGCACTCTGGGAACGGCCATTTTCAGGAGTCTTTCCGATGCGCGATCGAGTATTGCTCTCGGCCGGCCATGCGCTGCTCGCGATGTGTGCATTCGTCTGGCTCTATTCGATAGCCGTTGCATTCACGCCGGATGCCGGTCGCTCGGCGCCGAATAGTCTGCTCTGTGGTGTCGGGATCTTCGCCGTTGCGTTCGTCGCGTCGCAGGCGTGGTTCGGAATTGCCGACCGCCGGTTGCTTTCGCATTTGCGCTCGCTTCCGAATCGCTCGATGGAGCGCGTGGTGCTCGACAGCTCATTGCCAGCCGCAGCGGACCATCCGCCTCGTCGTCCGCGCCTCGTCCCTCGCGGCGACGTAGTGTCCGCCGACGAGCACCAAGCGCCGCGTCACGCGGACAACGCTTAACGAGCCATGACCGGTAGTCCCGCGGACGGCGCGCCGGCGCCGACGCCGAAGCAGCGAATGTGGCTGGAGTCGCTCCTCACGCGCCGTAACGCGGCGATCGGAGCCGCGGCTTTTGTAGTCGTGTTGGCTGTGATTGCCGCGGTTCGCTACCGGAGCGGCAGCGACCGGCGGAACTACGAGTCACTCCTCACATCATCCCTCGACCACATCGTCACCGCACAAGAAGGCTTTTACTACGATTCGACGAAATACGTGACGTCACTGAGCTCTCTGCCGACAGTACATCTTCCGCCGGCCGTCCACGTCACGCTGTATGCGCCGGACCGGCGGAGTTGGTGGGCCGTTGCGACGCACGATCGACTACCGGCGCATCATTGCATCGTGTGGGTCGGCAAGGCGCCAACATCGATTCCTGTTGCGGCCAGAGCACCCGAGAATGAGACCAAGCCGCTCTGCTTCGACGACAGCGCTTCTGTCGCGAGACAGGCGCAACGGTCCTGAAAAGGTCAGCCGCAAGTGGGAAGAATGCGACGGCTCGTGCTCGCCGGGATCGTCATCTTTGCCCTTCTGGTGGTTCTGTTTCCGCCTTGGCAGGCACGCGCGATTCGCACGAGCACGCGTTACGCGGCAGTGACCGGTGTCGCGCCATCCACGTTGACCGACACTCTCGGCTGGACAGTGCCCTTCGCGCCGGTGTACTCGCCGCCCCACGCCGCTATCGACGGACCGCGAATGCAGCACCTTGCGACGCGGGCGCTGGTTGGCGACACTGCTGCGGCCGCCGAGCTCCGTAGGGTCACGGAACCGATCGAGCGACAATATCACGCACCTGAGGTGCTGCGAGCTGCGGGCGCGCTCTGGCGGGACAGTGTGCTGGCGATGGCAGGCATACCATCAATGACAAGTTATGACGTTACCTTTGCCATCGATCGA